>CACGRD010000007.1:40000-43056 GCA_902575375.1 uncultured Alphaproteobacteria bacterium | reverse complement strand
TGGTAGAAAACTAATTCCTATTACATCAAGCATTGAATTAAAAAAAATAATAAAACTTAAAAAAGGTATCTTTGTTTTAAAATTACCTAAAATTTTTAATATTTTTTTTAAAAAAAGCATTATTTTTTATAAATACTACTTAACAAAAATCCTATAGGTAGAAAATATATTACGTTCAACCAATTATGGAAAAAATTTCCAGTTGGTGCAATTGGCCATAGAGTTATAAAAATCGCAATTAACAAACAAACATCATAATTTGTAAGATTTTTTTTTAAATTTAATATATTTTTCTTTAGTACCACTAACATTAATTGATTAAATAATATTATAGAAATTAATATAAAAATAGTAAAAAAATAAATAAAACCAGGTATACCTGTTTCAACTAGTAATTGTATGTAACTATTATGTGGATGATTCCTGCAACCCACTTTATCATAATATTCTTCTTTTTTACATTCAATACGAAACATTTTCATGCCAATTCCAATGTAAGGATTGTCTTTATAAATTTTTAAAGAAGTTTTAAAAATATTTTCGTGAGCTGGTGAGAATACAAGAAGTCTTTCACCATATTTATTGTTTAAATTTAGATTATCTATCGTGTTATTTACCATTCTTTCTTTAACTACAGAATCATTAGAAACTACGAATACTATAATTAAAGCTGAAATTATAAAACTAGCTAACCTTGTTAATTTATAATTTTGCAAACAAAAGATAGTTAATGCGGAAAGGAGTATTACATAAACAAAAGCTGTTCTCTCACCACTTAAGAATATTAATACATCTAACATTATAAAAGAAAATAAAAAACAAAGTATAAGGATCTTTGGCTTTTTAATTAGGTAAAAAAGTAATGCAAGAAATATAGGGTACAATCTTGATAGATAACTACCAAGAATTTGTTCATCGCCAAAAAGTCCAGTTAAACGCTTTCCATCATAAATATAATTAGTAAAATTAACATTAAAGAAATATTGGATATAGCCAGTAATTAGAACAACAGTAAAAGAAACAGTTAAAGAGATAAAGAAAAACTTAATAGTATTATCTTTGTAATCTAGTATGTACCATACAGCTAATGCAAAGAGAATAAATCTTATATATACAAATGCACTTCCAAAAGAATAATATAATTCACCAGAAAGAAGAGATATAAAACAAACATAAATCCAGAACAAAAGAAAACTTTTAAAGTAAAGATTATTGAAGTATTTAAAATTATTTTTATAAAAGCATAATATTAAAAAAATTATACTAGATAAAGTTAAAAAAAGGTCCGGTAAAAATGGCCCTGAAATTAATGAGATTGGTATTAAACAAATTAAAAATAACAATGAATTATCTAATAGTTTAATCATATATTATGATTTTATTTAGTTTTATTCCTAGAGCTAAATATAAAAAATATGAACAAAATATAATTAAGGAAAAGTCCTAATAATATAAAAATCAGTGTATAATTAATAATATTAATTTTGTTTATTTTTACTTGCATTGTCTCTTTAGAAAAAATTAATAAATCTAAAGAATTATTTGCTCTATAATCTAAGTATTTATTTGTTATTGATGAAATTTTATTTTTTTTATAGATGTCATTATATAAATCAAGAATATCTAATAATTTAACTGACTGCAAATTACTCATATTTTCTTGGCTTCTAACAAAATCATTAAGACCGCTTATTGCAGTATTACCATTATTAAATATTTGAGTTATTTCGATCAAATCTAAAAAACTAGCATTTAAATTTTTTTTGACACGATCATATGATTTATTAATCATTTCAAATATAAATTTTTCAGATAAATCTTCTGATTTTGATGTGAAAGATACTAAGAGTATATCTTTTCTTTTTGAAAAACTTCTTCCATCAAAAAACTACATTAAAATTATTATAAATTTCTTCAAATTTTTCATTAAATTCATTGTTTCGGTAATAATTTTCATAAGTTTCATTGATGTTAGTTGGGCTAGTAATTATTGAAAGGAAATCTGCCAACATAATGCTTGATAATTTTGTATCCTTATTACTGTCCGAACCTACGAAAGGAAGAACTGTTTCGGATAAAATATGAAGACTTTCCCAATCTCTCTGAACATTCGCAAATTCCATTGATGATTTTGGCTCTACTATAATAGAAACGGTATATTCTGCTTCATCATTTAGATATATTAGAACTGGAAGTAAAAGAGTAAATAAAGTTAAAATTAAAAAGTAAAAGAATTTTTTTTTAATTACTTCAAGAAATTTGGTTAAATTGAATTCTTGGGATTGCATGTTTATTTTAATTCCCCCTTATACCAATCAATGTAATTTTCAATACCTTTATCTATAGATATAGTATTCACTTTTCTTTTCAGAAATTTATTTATTTTTTTAATTGATGCATGTGTTTTAAAAACATCACCTTTTTTAAAATTACTATTTTTGATTTGTAATTTGAAATTTAGTTTTTTTTCAATTAATTTAATTAAATTTGATAAACTAATACTTTTGCCTGATCCAATATTGAATATATTAAAATTAATTTTGTTAGTAGGTTTTTTTCTAATAATTTTAGTAATCATTGATATAACATCATCAATATATGTAAAATCTCTAAAATGATTACCTTTATTATTAAGTATTATTTTTTTATTATTATATGCTGAACTTATAAATTTATAAATTGCCATATCCCTTCTAGAATATGGCCCATATACCGTAAAAAACCTTAAACAGGTTATTGGCAAATTAAAATTTTTAGAAAAAGCTTTAGACATACTCTCGTTAATTTTTTTTGTAGAACCATAAAAAGAAGTTTGATTATCACATTCATTTATTTCTTCTTGAGGAAATTTATATGAGTCACCATAAACTGAGCTACTCGAAGCATGTACAAGATGTTTTATTTTAAAATGTTTTGATAACAAAAGAATATTCATATATCCTTCAATATTGTTCTCATAGTAAACTTTAGGATTTTCAAATGACATACGAACTCCTGCTATTGCAGCTAAATTTATTACATAGTCGAAAGAATATTTCTTAAAAAAATTTTTAAGT
>CACGRD010000007.1:0-35000 GCA_902575375.1 uncultured Alphaproteobacteria bacterium | reverse complement strand
TTTCCCTACGCCTACACCTAATGGCTTAAGCTCGCTGCACAGACTAAGTCGCTGACCCATTATACAAAAGGTATGCCATCACTTCTCAAGGAAGCTCTGACTGCTTGTAGGCATTCGGTTTCAGATACTATTTCATTCCCCCTATCGGGGTTCTTTTCACCTTTCCCTCACGGTACTTGTTCACTATCGGTCATCAAGGAGTATTTAGGCTTGGGAAGTGGTCTCCCCATATTCAGACAAAATTTCACGTGTTCCGCCCTACTCGAGAGTATTATTAATTTTTACCTATACGGGACTATCACCCACTATGGTCTAACTTTCCAGAAAGTTCTAGTTATTATAATAATACTACTGGCCTGTTCCGTGTTCGCTCGTCACTACTAACAGAATATATTTCTTTTCCTCTAGCTACTAAGATATTTCAATTCACTAGGTTAACTCTTATTAGCTATGTATTCACTAATAAGTAACTCTAAAGAGTTGGGTTTCCCCATTCGGAAATCTAAGGATTAAAGTGTGTTGACAACTCCCCTTAGCTTTTCGCAGCCTGCCACGTCCTTCTTCGTCTCTTGATGCCAAGGCATCCACTAAATGCCCTTTTGCGCTTGATTGCAATTACGTACAGAGAAAAATTTTGTACGTATTATAATCAAAAAATTATTTTGATCAGTTATTAATCTTCATATTCACAAATTTTAAAGAAAAAATAAGATACATATTAGGTATGGTGGAGGATAGCGGGATCGAACCGCTGACCTCCTGAATGCAAATCAGGCGCTCTCCCAGCTGAGCTAATCCCCCTTTTATTGGTGGGCCGAGGAAGACTTGAACTTCCGACCTCACGCTTATCAAGCGCGCGCTCTAACCAACTGAGCTACCAGCCCAATATAATTAAATAAGCACCCAGTACTAGCTAATAGTTTAAAGAGATAGATAGACAACAATCCGGATAATTAGCGAACCAATTATCAATATCCTTAGAAAGGAGGTGATCCAACCGCAGGTTCCCCTACGGTTACCTTGTTACGACTTCGCCCCAGTTGCTGACCCTACCGTGGACGGCTGCTTCCTTGCGGTTAGCGCACCGGCTTAAGGTAAAACCAACTCCCATGGCGTGACGGGCGGTGTGTACAAGGCCCGAGAACGTATTCACCGTAGCACGCTGATCTACGATTACTAGCGATTCCAACTTCATGGACTCGAGTTGCAGAGTCCAATCCGAACTGAGATGGCTTTTAGGGATTAGCTTTATCTTGCGATATTGCTGCCCTCTGTCACCACCATTGTAGCACGTGTGTAGCCCAGACCGTAAGGGCCATGAGGACTTGACGTCATCCCCGCCTTCCTCCAGCTTATCACCGGCAGTTTTTCTAGAGTGCCCAGCATAACCTGATGGCAACTAAAAATGAGGGTTGCGCTCGTTGCGGGACTTAACCCAACATCTCACGACACGAGCTGACGACAGCCATGCAGCACCTGTGTGTGTGCCAGCCGAACTGAAGAATTACGATTCTGTAATCCAAACACACCATGTCAAGGTCTGGTAAGGTTCTTCGCGTTGCTTCGAATTAAACCACATGCTCCACCGCTTGTGCGGGCCCCCGTCAATTTATTTGAGTTTTAATCTTGCGACCGTACTTCCCAGGCGGAGTGCTTAATGCGTTAGCTTCGACACTGAAACTAATGTCCCAGCGACTAGCACTCATCGTTTACTGCGTGGACTACCAGGGTATCTAATCCTGTTTGCTACCCACGCTTTCGTATCTCAGCGTCAAAAATGGCCTAGTTAGTCGCCTTCGCTTCTGGTATTCTTTCCAATATCTACGAATTTCACCTCTACACTGGAAATTCTACTAACCTTTACCAAATTCTAGATCACTAGTTTTAAATGCAGTTCCTGGGTTGAGCCCAGGGATTTCACATCTAACTTTTTGATCCGCCTACATACGCTTTACGCCCAGTGATTCCGAACAACGCTAGCCCCCTTCGTATTACCGCGGCTGCTGGCACGAAGTTAGCCGGAGCTTCTTCTTCAACTAATGTCATTATCATCATTGATGAAAGAGTTTTACAACCCGAGGGCCTTCTTCACTCACGCGGCATTGCTGGATCAGGGTTTCCCCCATTGTCCAATATTCCCTACTGCTGCCTCCCGTAGGAGTCTGGGCCGTGTCTCAGTCCCAGTGTGGCTGATCATCCTCTCAAATCAGCTATAGATCGTAGCCTTGGTGGAGCAATTACCTCACCAACTAGCTAATCTAGTGCGGGCTCATCTGAAGGCGATAAATCTTTCTCTTTGCAGACACATCCGGTATTAGCTACAGTTTCCCGCAGTTATTCCGAACCTTCAGGTAGATTCCCACATGTTACTCACCCGTGCGCCACTAGGTCCGAAGACCTCGTTCGACTTGCATGTATGAGGCATGCCGCCAGCGTTCGTTCTGAGCCATAATCAAACTCTTAAGTTAAATAAACTTGACCGAAGTCAAAATTTACGGAACGTCCGTTAAAGCGGAATACTTCTTGTATAAACAAAAAATATTTGTTGATACGTATTCCAACTTAACATTCGTTAAAATTAATTTACGAATTGTTGTCTACGTATCTCTTTATTATCTTATTAACATTTTAAAGAGCATACAAAACTCTAAATTTTAAATAAAAATAGAGGGTTGTTCTTTTCTTAAAGAAAAGAGTATGAGCCTATAATAGTATAAAAATTCCTTGTCAAACCATTATTTTTAAAAAAAAATCGCTATTTTCTGGGGATAAATTAAAAGTTAATTTAACAAAATTAAAAATTATTGAGAATCATTACAAAATCTTGAGAAACTTAATATTAACTTCTTTATATAATGATTTTAAAAAAAAACCTAATATTTTGGCTATTTAAACAATTTAAAAATTAGAGGCTTAAACAAGAAATGATTTTACAGCTTACTAACATCAAAGACAAAAAAATAAGTGCTGATTTGCATTTAGGATCTTGGTGTTTTGATTTAATAAATGAACATAATAAAAAAAAAATTCACAATTATCACTGGTCAAACTTAGATAAATTTACAAATGACTCTTATTTAATTTTTTCAATTTATGAAAAAACACTTAAATTAATATCAAATAAATTAAATGATATCCACAATTTTGATAAAGATACTGATTACTGGCAAAAAATTATTGGACCATGGCTTTTATTTTTTGTTAGCGTCATTTTCGAAAGATATGAAAATTTAAATTCATTAAAAAATAAAAAAAATTTAGTTACATATATACCTCACTATAACGTCAATGATTGGATACCATTAGATTTTGTTGATTTTGAAGATATGATCTCCAGAGATGACTGGAATTTATATATTTATTCTGAAATAATTAAGGATCTAGAAATTATAAATTACAAATATTCAGATCAAAAATTAATTAATCAAAATTTATATAAAAGAAAAAAAGAAAAACTTTCAAAAAAAGTCATAAAATATTTAATTTATTATGCAAATAAAATCATACCTGAAAAATATAGAGATATTTGTTTAATAGAAACTGATTTAAAATTTTTAAAATTATGTGAAATACAGACTAAGTTAAAAAAATTTCCATTTCAATATTACATAAGAGAAATAACAAATAAATCAAAAATTAATTCAGCACTTCGTAATAATAAATATGATCATGAGTTAAAAAACGATACTGAAGTTGTAAGATTAATTTGCAGATTATTAATTAAAAATTTACCAATTGCATATTTAGAATCTTTTAAGAATAATAAAAAAAGAGCTTTAAGTTTTTTTCCAAAAAGTCCGAAATTTATACTTACTTCTACGGGTTATTTTTCTAATGAACTTTTTAAAATTTGGATAGCTGAACAATCATTATTAAATAAAAAATTTTGTGTTTCAGTGCACGGTGCTCACCATTCAAACTCTCTATTTAATCACCCAGGCATGTTTACCGAAATTATATCTGATACTTTTTTTTCATGGGGCTGGACAAAAAACATTTTATCATCATCTAAATTGTCAGAATTAAAAAAAAATAAAAATGATTATAAATATAATAAAAATGAAACTAGAATTTGTTTCGTTGTTTATAGTGGCAATAAATATTCTGCCTCTATCTCAGCTGCACCAACATCGACAAATTTTTTAGAAAGTTTAAATATCCAAAAGAAATTTATTTGTAATATTAATAAAAAGTTATTAGATAATACTACTATAAGATTGAGAGAGGACTCCAAAACTTGGGAACTAAAAACATTTTACAAAAACTTGGGAATAAATAAATTTTCTTATTTAAAAACTGAGGGTTTAAAAAAATTAGTTTCTAAAAACTCACTATTTATTTTTTCATATGAATCTACACTTTTTTTTGAATTACTTACTTTAAACATACCTTCAATATTACTTAATGAGGAAAAATTTTGGAGACTTAATACATCAGGAAAGGCAGAATACAATAACTTGCGTGAAGTAAATATTTTATACGACTCATTCAATAAATTATCAGATTTTGTAAATAATAACAATATAGATTCAATAAATAAGTGGTGGTTAAATGATAATACTCAAAGAATAAAAAATAGTTTTTTAAAAAAAAATGCAAGAAGTAATGAAAATTATATAAATGAATGGATAAATACGATCAAAAAAAATATCACATAATCTTATAGAATCTTTTGAAAATATTCATATAACTATTATTATAAAAAAAAACTTAAAAATAGCTTTCTAGAAAGAAATATTATATCATCCCCATATTAATTTTTTTAAATTGCTGCATATGTTACAAGTAGTTATTTAATATTAATTTAAAAATGGATAGAAGAAATCTTTTAAAACTAATATGCTCTATTCCTTCATTATTAATTTTTTCCCATTTATTTGAAAAAAGTATAGATGAAAATAAAATAAAAATTTTTTTAGGTGTATTAAATAATTTTCAAAATAATTTTAACTCTGTAAAGTTAGATAAGTCGCAACAAAAAAATTTTTACACTGAGGTAATGGCATATAAATTTAAGACTGAAAGAGAACTTAAAAATATCATTTCAAAAAAAATCATTAAAGATTATCAAGAAGACAATATTAAGTTGTGTGATAATAAATTTATTTCTCGTACAGAGTATAATTTGTATAGCTTTAATACATAATGCATTCTAACTTAGATGAAATCTCTACCCAGTTGTTAAACTGTGATATTTGTGTTGTAGGAACTGGGCCAGCCGGATTAAGTATTGTTTCAAAATTATTAAAAATAAACAAAAAAATAATTTTACTGGAATCTGGAAACTTATCAGACACTGGTGATCATGATTTTCTAAATATAGGTAAGAGTATTGGGCCAAGATTTCTTGATGTACAAAGTTCAAGATTAAGAACATTTGGAGGTGCTGGTAAATTATGGGCAGGAGTTTGTAGACACTTTTCTCTAAATGATTTTGAAAGAAATAATTGGCCAATTAATTATGCAGATTTTATTCCTTATTATATAGATGCATATAATTTGTTTGGCCTGAATAGTAATTTTAATTTTGAAGAAAACTCAAATGAAAAATATTTTTTATATCAAAATCTTAAGGAGCTATATAAAAATGACTCTTTTTTTAATGCAAAAAGTTTCATACAAGCATCTGAAAAAAATAGAGATTTAACAAATAAGTTTGGTAATGAAATCATTAATTCAAAAAATATTAATTTAATTACAAATGCAACTGCTGTTGATATTAAAATTAATCCTTTTGGGAATGCTGAAAAACTTGAAGTTTTTTCAATTAATAAAAACAAATTATACATTTCTGCTAAAAAATTTGTTTTGTGTATGGGCGCACTAGAAAATTGTAGGTTTCTAATGAATTCTCGAACTAGAAAATATATAAATGCTAATAGTTTTGGAAAAGGATTGATGAGTCATCCTGGCTTTTCAAATATTGGCAAATTATATTTAAATCCAAAATGCTTAAGTAAAAAAAATAATAAGAAAATTAATAAAAAATTAAAATACTTTAATACTGAATTAAAACAGGAATTTATAAATAAAGAAAAAATTTTAGGGCATGGTTTTTCTCTAAAACCAGTTAATATAAAAAATAAACTAAAAAATATGCAATTTAATGAAATTATAAATAATTTAAATTATGTAAATGTGTTTGAAAACATTAAGTGCAATTTGCAAAATGAGATAAATATACCAAAAGAATGGGATGTAAGCATTGGTATTGAGCAAGAATTTTTAGAAAACAATTATCTGAAACAATCAACTTCAGAAAAAGATATTTTCAATAAACCAATTTTAGAAGTTTTTTGGGATAATATTTCAAAAAAAGAAATAAAAACTATTCAGATAGCAAATAGATATTTTGCGAGACAAGTTATTTTATCAAAATTAGGTGTTTTTGAACTATCTGAAAAATTAAAAAATAATTCAGTTTTTCTAGAAGAAGACTCCATTAATCATCATATTGGTCTTACCAAAATGTCTAAAAAGGGTGAAGAAGGTGTGGTAGATGAAAATCTTAAATTGCACAATATCCAAAATGTATATGTATCCGGAAGTTGTGTATTTCCATCATCATCCTCCGTTAATCCAACATTAACTGTTTCAGCATTATCTTTAAGATTGGCTGATCATTTAATTAATATTGTTTAAAATAAATGTCATATTTAAAAATTAAAAATAATTTATTTAATATCAAAAAAGAAATTAATAAAGGTATAGAAAGTGAAAAACTTAAAAATTTTTTTAACTACATAGAAAAAAAATATTCTGTTGAGCAAAATATTATAAAGCAATATTTTAAAAAAAGATATGCATTATCTTTAACAAATCTAAAACCAAGTGAATACAATATAAATATATCAAAATATCGAAATGAAAAATTAATTTTAAGTCTGATATATTTTTTAGGGTTTAAAACGCTTTTTTTTATTAAAAGTATAAAGGTAAAAAAAAAAAATTGAAACAAAAATAATTATTGATGATATAAAAAGTGAGCGAGAATTAGATCGTATGATAAGTCTATTTTCTGACACTAAGCAAAAAGATAAAGTTTTTATTTTAAGAAAAAAATTCAAAAATTATGAAAATAAAAAAGTAAATATAATTGTGCAAGAAGATTTTATTGGTTATTCGAGAGAAATTATAAAAAAAAATATCACTCTATTTGATTTTATAGAAATATTTTATCTTATTAAATATTCTTTTAAGTCTAAGTTAAATCTTTTTAATCTATATAACAAATTTTTAAATGATTTTCTTTATTTCTCATCATTATATTCTAAAGTAAAAGGAAGAATAATTTTCCAAGAAAGAATTTTAGGCAGAACAAATATTTTAAAAAATTATCTTTTCAAAAAAAAATACAAAGGTAGAAATTGCTATCTTCAAACTCATTTAATTCCTTATGATACTCAAGCACTTTTTTTTAATTGTGACATTTTTTTTTCAATGGGTTTCAACAGTTTTAGTTCGATAAAAGATTTAGGCGCAAAAATAAATGAGGTAGTGCCAATAGGTTCTAATAACCTAAATTATTATTTATTTGATAATTCAAACTTTTCAAAAGAAGAAGAAACTTTTAGATCTGTAGGAGCATCCATAGACATTCTATTTATAGGCAGCAATGTGACTAATAACATACGAAATAATTGGGAGGGGTATTATGAAACTATTAGATGGCTAAAAAAATTAAGCAATGATAATGATTTAAGTATATTTATTAAACATCACAACACTTGGATTAAAGACAAAAATGAGATTAGTATATCTTGTAATTCAAATATTATTTACTTACCACAACATTTAAATACATATTATTTTGCTTTAAAGGCTGATCTATTAATAACATATTGTTCCACATTAGGTATTGAAATGATCCCGTTAAATAAAACTGTATATTTCACAAATCCACACAATAATAATAATTTCCTAAATAAAGAGCTTGAAGATGACAAAATTGTAATAAGTACGTTTGAAGAACTTAAAAAAAAGATTTGCAAGCGACAATCTATACCCAGTTCTAATTTTGATAATTATGGAATTAATTATAAAAAGACAAAGTTTTTACTATTTGAAAAACTAAATCAAATCTAATTAAATAAATTATCAATTTTTTTTTTAAAAGAAATAAAAAATATTTAGTAAATTTTTGGTTGCGGGAGTAGGATTTGAACCTACGACCTTCAGGTTATGAGCCTGACGAGCTACCGGGCTGCTCCATCCCGCGATAAGATGTTTCATTTATTCTTATGAAAAGAAAATTCAAGTTAATTTTATAAATTTATTAAAAACTTCTGGTAGCGGAGGAGGGATTTGAACCCCCGACATCACGAATATGAGCCGTGCGCTCTAACCAACTGAGCTACTCCGCCAATAATTTAAGACTAATAAGTCTAAAATTAATATAATCAATATTTAATATTTTATGCATTAATAAAAATAAAAATGGTATAATTATTATAATGAAAATAACAGCAATTTTGCCTGTAAAAGGTAAATCTGAAAGAGTAGAAAATAAAAATACTAGAAAATTTCACGATACAAATCTTTTGGAACTTAAATTAAATCATTTAGAAAATGTATCAAATCTTAATAAAATAGTCATTTCATCTGAAAATGAAGATATTTTGAAATATGCTAAATCAAGAAACTTTGAAGTACATAAAAGAAATAACTATTATTCAACTAGTCAAGTTCCAATGAGTGAAGTTTATAAGCACTTGGCAAAGGAGATAAATACAGATGTTATTGCTTGGATCAATGTAACAAATCCACTTGCAGAAACCAAATTTTATGAAGAGGCCATTGCTTGTTATAAAAATCTAGACCACATGAAATATGACTGTCTTTTAAGCGCTTATGAGATCAAAGAAAATTTTTTTTATAAAAATAAACCTATTAATTTTAAACCTTCTCCATGGCCTAGATCACAAGACTTAAATCCACTTTATTCTTTAAGTTTTGTAATTAATTTACTTACTAGAGAGCAAATGATTAAATGGGGCTCATGTGTTGGAAATAGACCATATTTTTTTATAAAAGATAAACTCAGCTCATGGGATATTGATGATATGATTGATTTTAAATTTTGTGAATTTATTTATTCTAAAAAGAAATTTAATTCTTAGTTAAAAAAAATCTATAATGATCCCCTATGTTCATGTTATTTATTAAATCCTGAACATTTAAAATTTCTTTAATATTGTTATTTTTTCTATCATTAAAGATAGTTTGAATATCAAGGCCATTAGTTTCTCTAAAAATTATTTTCAAATTTAATTTTTTACAAATTATTTCAACGCCATTTTCAGAGAAAAAAGTTAAGTGTCTTGCAGCTTCGATAAATCTATAAATTTGATTTAATTTATGTCCAGATTTTAAATAATTCATAATTAAACTATCAGCAGAAGGTACTTCAAAGACTATAATGCCACCTTTTTTTAAATATTTTGTGGCTTTAGATAATATTTCATATGGATTAGTTACATGTTCGAGGACTCCAAATAGAGTTATAACATCATATTTTTTTTTATAATTGAATTCCTCGAAAAAAATATTTGTTACATTTAAATTTTTACTTTTAGCAATCAAGTATGAGAATTTGGATGGCTCAATACCTAAGGTTTCCCAATTATTTTTAACAAACAGACTCATTAGTGTTCCAGTACCACATCCTATATCTAGAAGTTTCAAATTTTTTCTTTTTTTAAAATAACTACTAATTTGATTATATTTTCTTCTTTCGGTTAAATTAGCTCTTATTTTTTTGCCTTTCTCTGTTAAATTTTTTACATAATTTTTGTATGCACCAACTTTATAAATTTCTTTGTAAAATTTATCTTTTAGAATGGGGTTATTAAAAATACTTTTACATTTAAAACATTCACAGTAAGTAAAATTATCAATAATAAAAATTTTACTGTTATTTTTTGATTTACACAGTGGACAATTTATATTTTTAAAATAGATTTTTATTGGTTTATTTTTATTAAAATATTTTTTTAAATTAATATTAAAGCCTCTATATGTTTTTTTTAATTCATCAAATTTTTTTAATTTATAAAGATCAAGTTTAATTTTTGAATAGTCTTTGATAAACATTTATTTAAAGGTTAAAAAGAAAATGACTCACCACATCCACAAGTCCCTTTTTCATTAGGATTATCAAAAACAAATCTAGAAGCTAGTTTATCTTCTCTATAATCCATTACTGAACCTAATAGAAACATTGTAGCTTTTGGATCAATTAAAACTTTTGCTCCATCTTGATCAATTATTTCAAAATTTTTAAATTCAGATGATTTACCAAAATCTAATTTATATGCATATCCACTACAACCAGACTTATCTACTCCAATCACAACAGAGTCCATGCCATTAGGAGCATTGGACATTATTTTTTTTATTTGTTCGGTTGCCTTTGAAGTTATAGATAAAATGTTATTCATAAGCTTATTATAAATTAAATTAAAAAATATCCAAAGCAAGTTTTACTTCTTCGGACATTAAATCTTTATGCCACTTTGGATACCAAACTAAAGAAACTTCTATAGAATTTAGGTTTGATAATTTTTCAACTGATTTTCCTACACTTTCAGGCATAGTTCCTGCAACAGGGCAATTTGGATTAGTAAGGGTCATTTTAATTTTAATGTCGTTATTATCATTAATCTTGATTTCGTATATTAAACCTAAGTCATATAAGTTGACTGGTATTTCAGGATCAACGACAGTCCTAATGCACTCTATCACTTGTTCTTCATTAATTTTGGAGTTGATGTTTGAATTGTTGAATTTTTTTATATAACTTGTGTTTTTATCTGGTAAAAAATCTTCTAATGTCTTTTCTACCATTGGTTATAATAAGATTTTTGTTATTTCATGAATGCTATCTAATAAATAATCAACGTCATCTTTTGTATTATATACTCCGAATGAAATTCTAGATGTTCCTTTAACATTAAAATGTTTCATAAGAGGTTGGCAACAGTGGTGTCCTGTTCTTATTGCTATATTTTTTTTATCTAACATTGCACCTAAATCAGAATTATGCACTCCCTCAATATTAAAAGAAATGATTGCACCTTTATTTTTATTTGATCCATATATTTTTATATTATTCAATTTTGAAAGTTTTTCAAATGCATAATCATGAAGTTTCATTTCATGATCATAAATAACATTTGGATCAACTTCATTCATAAAGTTTAATGAAGAAGAAAATCCAATAACTGGTGCAATAGGAGGGGTACCTGCCTCAAATTTTTCATAACCATTAGCATATGTGCTTTTATCAATATCTACATCATGAATCATTTGCCCTCCTCCTTGGTAAGGAGTAAATTCATCTATCCACTTATCTTTCATATACAGTATTCCTAGACCAGATGGACCATACATTTTATGTGCAGAAAAAACATAAAAGTCGGGATCTAAATCTTTTAGATCAACTTTTTTGTGAGGAGCAAATTGACAACCGTCCAATAATATCGGTATATTATTTTTTTTTGCAATTTCTTTTATCTTATCTAAATTAGTAATTGAACCTGTCACATTTGACATGTGAGTTAATGTAATTAATTTAGTTTTTGAATTAATTTTATCATTTAATTCGTCATAATTAATCTCACTATTTTTGTTTAAACCAAGAGAAATAATTTTTATCTTTTTTTCAATTAAATGCCAAGGTATCAAATTAGCATGGTGTTCAAGATAACTTAAGATTATTTCATCACCATTTTCTAAAAATCTTTTAGACATACAAGAAGCAATTAAATTTATACCCTCAGTAGCACTTTTTACAAAAATAATATTGTTTTCAGATGTATTTAAATAATCAGCAACTTTTTTTCGAGCATCTTCAAATTTTTTTGTTAACTTTGAGCTTAATTCATAATTACCTCTATGAATATTTGCATATTCATTTGTGTAACAATTATTTGTGGCTTCGATCATTTCATCAACTTTTAATGCTGAAGCTGCTGTATCTAAAAAAACTAGATTAGGATTTTTTTTGAATACGGGAAATCTAGATTTTAAATTTGAAATATTCATTTCACTTTACTTAAGTATCTTACTAATTTCTTTTGTATTATTTCAGACATTTGTTGATTATCAATACTACTTAATTCTTCATTAATAAATGATGATATCAATATTTTAGTTGCTGCAATTTTACTCATACCTCTGGATCTAAGATAAAAAATAGCATTTTCATCTATTGGTCCAATGGTAGAGCCATGACTACATTTCACATCATCAGCATATATTTTTAATTCAGGTTTAGAAAAATACGATGCATTATCAGATAAAAGTATCCCTTTGCTAAGTTGATACCCTTCTGTTCTTTGGGCCACTTGATCGACATGAGTGTTACTAAAGTATGTTGCTTTAGAACGATCATTCAAAATACCTTTATAAATTTGATTACTTTTGCAATCTTCAGCTAAATGCTTAACAAATGTTTTGTTGTTAGATGTGTTATTATCTTTTAGAAAAAATATTCCTTGTAGATCAGCTTCTGAGTTAGCTTCTATTAACTCAGAATAATGAAAGTTTCTTACGTAGCCTTCTGAAAAATTGTATACTTTTTGGGTGTAGGTAGAATCTTTTTTACATGAAGAATGACTTGTTATTATTAAATTATGATTGGGAGAATTGTCTTGTATTAAAAAATGATTTAACTGAGAATTTTTTTCTAATTTAATCACATTTAATATATTTGATGTAGAGTTATTTTTATTTTCATATTCTTCGATAAGATTTAGAGATGATCCCTCTTCACAAATATAATTATTTTTTTGAAAAATGGTTAAATCATCATCAGTTATAATGTTTGATATTTTAATTTTTATGTTGTTATTTTTTTTTATAACAATCTTAAAACCGCTATTAAGAAATAATGAATTTAGATTTACAAAATGATCATTATTTTCAATAGTATCATTTTTAGAAAAATCATTGTAATCTTCATCTAAAATTTTAGTAATTTCAATTTTATCATCTTTAAAATTCGAACACTGTCCATTTACAGAAACTATTGAATAATTATTATCCTGATTATTGTTTATTACTGATGTTTCTTCAGGAATGAGATATTTATACTTAAAATCAATAAAGTTTTTTAGATTTATATTTTTTATACTTTCATTATTTTTTTTATCAAATCTATCATTTTCAAAAATATTTATTAATTTTTCTCTATGATTTTGAATATCTTCGTTTTCTGAAAAAAAAATATTTTTTTTATTTTTTAGATAATTATCTTGGATATTCATTACTGAAATTTTTGAAATCCATCGTTTTCTATTTCAGCAGCAATTTCCGAACCTCCTGATTTAACAATAGAACCATTTATCATAACATGAACATAATCAGGTTTAATATAATCCAAAAGTTTTTGATAATGAGTAATAATTAGAAATGAATTATCTTTTGTCTTGAGTTTGTTCACTCCGTCAGTTACGATTTTAAGAGCATCAATATCCAATCCTGAGTCTGTTTCATCTAAAATAGCTAAATCTGGATTAAGAATACTCATTTGTAAAATTTCGTAACGTTTTTTTTCACCTCCAGAGAAACCTGTATTAACTGATCGTTTAAGCATATCAACATTTATACCTAAATCACTAGCTTTAGATTTTAAAAGTTTAGCAAATGATAAATTATCAATTTCTTCTTCGTTCATACGTTTTTTTTTTGAATTAATTGCAGAATGTAAAAAAGGGGTGATATTAACTCCAGGTATTTCAACTGGATACTGAAAAGCCAAAAACATTCCTTCTTGTGCTCTTTCTTCAATATTTAAATCAAATAAATCGTTATCTTTGAAATTAATTTTGCCATTTAAGATTTCGTAATCCTCTTTACCTGCTAGAACGTTTGCTAATGTGCTTTTACCAGATCCATTTGGGCCCATAATTGCATGCACTTCACCTTTATTAATATTCAAGTTAAGACCTTTAAGAATATTTTTATTTTCAATTTTTACAGATAGATCTTTGATTTCTAAAAACATATTAACCTACACTTCCCTCAAGAGAAATAGATACAAGTTTTTGTGCTTCAACAGCAAATTCCATTGGAAGTTCTTGTAAAACTTGCTTGCAGAAACCGTTAACTATTAATGAAACTGCTTCTTCATGGCTTAAACCTCTTTGTCTGCAGTAATAAAGTTGGTCTTCATTTATTTTAGAAGTCGAAGCTTCATGCTCAATGACTGCTGTATTATTTTTAGAGTCAATGTAAGGAACTGTGTGAGCTCCGCATTTATTTCCTACTAACAAAGAATCACATTGAGTATAGTTTCTTGCCTTATCTGCTTTTCTTAAAAAAGAAACCTCGCCTCTGTAAGTATTTTGAGATTTACCAAGAGAGATGCCTTTTGATATTATTTTGCTTTTGGTATTCTTACCAATGTGAGTCATTTTTGTTCCTGTATCAGCTTGTTGAAAATTATTTGTTATAGCTACAGAGTAAAATTCACCAATCGAATTTTCTCCTTTTAAAATACAGCTGGGATATTTCCAGGTAATTGCAGAACCAGTTTCTACTTGTGTCCATGATATTTTACTATTTTTACCAGCACAAAGACCTCTTTTAGTGACAAAATTATAAATTCCACCTTTTCCATTTTCATCTCCTGGATACCAATTCTGAACGGTTGAATATTTGATCTCTGCGTTTTCTAAAGCAATTAATTCTACGTTAGCTGCGTGTAATTGATTATCATCTCTCTTTGGAGCAGTACATCCTTCTAGATAGCTAACATAACTACCTTTGTCAGCTATAATTAAAGTTCTCTCAAATTGGCCTGTATTTTCAGCATTAATTCTAAAATAAGTTGAGAGCTCCATTGGACATTTTACACCCTCTGGAATGTACACAAATGACCCATCAGTAAACACAGCTGAGTTTAATGCAGAAAATGAATGATCTCCGGCCGGTATAACTGATCCTAAATATTTTTTTATTAAATCAGGATGTTTCTGAATTGCCTCTCCAATGGAACAAAAAATTATACCAAGCTTTTCTAATTCACCTTTATAAGTAGTTGCAACTGAAACGCTATCAAAAACAACATCAACAGCAACACCTGCTAATACTTTTTGCTCCTCTAGAGGAATGCCAAGTTTATTGTATGTCTCTATAAGTTTTGGATCTACTTCACTTAAATCTTTTGGCTTCTTCTCAAAACCTTTTGGGGCAGAATAATAGTAAATATCTTGATAATTAATTTCAGGGAAATTAAGGTTTGCCCATTTTGGCTCTTTCATTTTTTTCCATTTTGAAAATGCTTTTAGTCTCCACTCAAGCATCCATTCTGGTTCGTTTTTTTTTAAAGAAATAAATTTAATAGTATCTTCGTTTAGACCTTTTTTGGGTTTTTCGTTATCTATATCTGTTACAAAACCGTATTTGTATTTATTTTTAGTATATGTATCTAGTGTATTTAGAGTTTCTGAGTTCACACTACTTCATCTAATTCATTAATTTGAAAAATCTAGTTAATTCAACAAAAATTAACCAAATTTAGAACTCATTTTAAATTTAAGCAGTAATCCAGCCACCTCCAAGTAATTGGTCATTTTTGTAAAAAACACAAGCTTGTCCAGGAGAAGTCTTATCTAAATCTGCATCAAATGTAAAAGTCCCGCGATCACTATTTATATCAAGAATCCCAGGTAAATCCTCTTGAGTTGATCTAATTTTTGCAGAACAATTAAGTCCTTTAGGTTGAATATTTCCTCCCAACCAATTAATATTCTTAAAATTGATAACATTTTTCTTTAATCTTTGTTTAGTACCAAGGGTAATTGAATTTTGATCTTTATTTATTTCTATAACGTATAAAGCTTGTTTTGAACCACTAATACCAATACCTTTTCTTTGACCAATAGTGTAATTGATAATACCATCATGAGTACCAAGAATATTGTTATCTTCATCATAGATTATACCTTTTTTATTTACATTAGGATTTAGATTTTTAACAAGATCTCTGTAAGAGTCAGATGTTACAAAACAAATATCTTGGCTATCAGGCTTATCACTTACACTTAGTTTATATTTTTCCGCTAATTTTCTGATTTCTTTTTTTTTAAAATCACCTAATGGAAATCTAACATAATTTAATTGTTCTTGTTGTGTAGCAAATAGAAAAAAACTTTGATCTTTTGTAAAATCTTTTGCTTTATGCAAACTAGCATTGTTTAAAGATCCTTTTCTTATTGCATAATGTCCTGTTGCTAGTGCATCAGCTCCAATTTTTTTTGCTTCATTAAGTAAATCTGAAAATTTAACTGTTTCATTACATTTAACACAAGGTAAAGGAGTTTCACCATTTGTATATGAATCAACAAAGTTGTTAATCACCCCATCAAAAAATTTATCCTGATAATCTAAAACTATATGTTCGAAATCATTATTTAATGCTACATTTTTGGCATCTTCAATATCAATTCCAGCACAGCATGATTTAGTGCTGGAGACATTAGAATTATTATATAATTTTAATGTAATACCAGTTACATCATAGCCTTGTTTTTTTAGCATTACAGCCGCAACTGAGCTGTCTACACCTCCAGACATGGCAACAACTACTTTAGTATCTTTTTCTAACTTATCAAAACCAAGAGAATTCATATATTTAAAACATCTATATTTACAAAATCATATAACTTCAATATTAGCTTTATCAAATGGTAGACTTATTAATTCCTGGGCCAGAAGGAAAGATAGAGGCAAAGTATTCTCATAATAACAGAGACGACTCACCCATAGTCATTTTATTGCATCCTGATCCTTCTAAAGGTGGAACGATGCATACTAAAATAATCTTTAAAATGTATAAAATTTTTATAAAGGCTGGATTTTCTACAATAAGATTTAATTTTAGGGGGGTTGGAAAGAGTGAAGGATTTTTTGATGATGGAGAAGGTGAATTGAGCGATGCAGCATGTGTGTTGGATTGGCTACAAAGGTATAATACTAATTCAAAAATTTGCTGGGTAGCAGGTTTTTCATTTGGAGCTTGGATAGCAATGCAGCTTTTAATGAGACGACCTGAAATTAATGGCTTTGTTAGTATTTCACCACCAGCAAATTTAAGAGATTTTAGTTTTTTGGCACCATGTCCTTCATCTGGTTTAATAGTTCATGGTGATAAAGATAATATTGCTTCATTTGACTCTACAAAAATATTAGTTGAAAAACTGCAACAGCAAAAGAAAGTGGATATAAAATTTAATCCGATTAAAGGTGCTGACCATTTCTATGAGAGCTATGCAAATGAATTTGAAAATTCAATAAATGAATATATCAATCAAAAATTTGAAAAAAAATAATTACTTATGAAATTTAAATCAGAATTTTTAAATGAAATCAATGAAAGAGGATTTATCTATCAGCATATAGAAATTGAAGGTTTGGATAACTTAATGTCAAAAAATAAAATATCAGGGTATATTGGTTTTGATATAACTAGTGATAGCTTGCATGTTGGAAGTTTAATTCAATTAATGCTACTTCATTGGTTAGATTTTTATGGTCATCAATCAATTGCTTTAATCGGAGGTGGAACTACTTTGATAGGAGATCCTTCTGGCAAAGATCAAACGAGAAAAATATTAAGTAAGAAAGAAATTGATAAAAATATTAGTAATATAGAACGTACTTTTAGTAGTTTTATTAACCTCAAAGATAATTCTTTTATAATTAATAATTATGACTGGCTCTCTAATCTAAATTATATAGATTTTTTAAGAGATTTTGGTTCAAGAATTACTTTGAATAAAATGCTAACTTTTGATTCTGTAAAGAGCAGATTAGATAGAGAACAACCATTAACAATATTAGAGTTTAATTATATGCTTTTACAAGCATATGATTTTTTTTATTTAAATAAAAATCATAATTGTGCTTTGCAAATGGGAGGATCAGACCAGTGGGGAAACATATTAAGTGGGGTAGATTTAATTAGAAAAATAAATAAAAAAGAAGCTTTTGGTATTACTTCACCTCTTATAACAAATAGTGATGGATCAAAAATGGGCAAAACTACAGATGGAGCTATTTGGCTTAACAAAAATAAAATTTCTAGTCTAGATTTTTTTCAATTTTGGAGAAATGTAAATGATAACGATGTGTCTAGATTCTTATATTTGTTTACCAAGCTCCCATTATATGAAATAAAAAAACTTTCAGCACTTAAAGATCAAGAAATAAATGATGCAAAACAAATATTAGCCTATGAGGTCACAAAAATTGTTAGAGGAAAAGAAGATGCAGATGAAGCTTTAGACATTACCAAAAATATCTTTAATTCAAATATAGTTGATAAAAGACTACCAAATATTTCTCAAAATATATCTAATATTAAAAATGATACCTTTACAATTTTAGATGCTATTGAAAAATTGAAACTCGTTAATAGCAGAAGTGAAATAAAACGATTGATTAAATCTGATGGTATCAAAATAAATGACGAATTATATAAAAATCCCAACTTTTCTTTAAAAGATTATTCAAGCTTAAATGAAATTAAAATAACAGTTGGTAAAAAAAAGATTGGAATTTTAAAAATAATATAGTTTATTTATATAGTTAGAGAATTTTCTAAAAAATTATCTATTTTTCCATCTAAAACATCATTTACATTAGAAGTTTCATATCCGCTTCTTAAATCTTTTACCAATTTATATGGATGTAAAACGTATGATCTTATTTGGTTACCCCATCCAATTTCTTTTTTTTCTTTATTTTTTATATTTTCATCTTCTTTTCTTTTTTGAAGTTCAGTTTCATAAATTCTAGATTTAATCATTTTCATTGCATTAGACCTATTTTTATGTTGTGACCTGTCACTTTGACATTGCACGACTATGTTGGTCGGTAAATGTGTAATTCTAACAGCGCTATCAGTTTTATTTACATGTTGTCCACCTGCACCAGAAGCTCTGTATGTATCAATTCTTAAATCAGTATCTTTAATATCTACTTCGATTTTTTCATCAATTTCAGGATAAACCCAAACACTTGCAAAACTTGTATGTCTTCTTTTATTGCTATCAAATGGCGATATTCTTACAAGTCTATGTATACCACTTTCAGATTTTAACCATCCATATGAATAATTCATAACTATTTTTAATGTGCATGATTTTATTCCTGCTTCTTCACCTCGCATTTCTTGTAATAAAAAAGCTTTACAGTTTTCTTGATTATCAGACCACCTCAAATACATTCTTTGTAACATTTCTGCCCAATCCTGACTCTCGGTACCTCCTGCTCCAGCATGAATTTCAATAAAAGCATTTAAATGGTCAGCTTCATCATTTAACAAACTAAAGTATCTAATTTTATCAGATAATTTTAATGTTAATTTAACTTCTTTATGAAGTTCATTTAACAATGATTCCTCGTTACTTTCTTGAATATAATTATAGATTTCCTGATTTTCATTTATTGATTTTTCTAGTATATTAAAATCATCTATTTTGTTTTCAATATTTTTGATTTCCTGAAAAATACTTTTTGCATCACTTTTTTCCCAAATGTTTGGATCAGAACTTTTTATTTTTAAATTTTCTAATTTATTTTTTAAAGAATTTAAGTCAAACCCCCCTCCTTATAAGATCAAAGTTTGATCTTATTTTTTTAAGGTATTGTTCAATTATCTCAAGATTTGACATATAGATTTACTTTAATAAACCACCTGTACCAGAAATGGAATTATTATTAAAGTTTTCTAGCCCATCAATAATATTAATGTTTTGTGAATATGGTTCAGAACCAAGAATAAAAGGTTCAACAATGCTATCCTCCTTTGTAGATACATTACCACTACTAGGATCAATTCTTACAAAGCTTATACCAGAAGGAATTCTAAATGGTTTTTTGTTCTTATTTATTTTTACTTTTTCTGCAAAATTTTTAAATATAGGAACAGCAACGCTGGAACCAGTTTGCTTATATCCAAGAGATTTTGGTTGATCATAACCTACATAGATACCTATAACTAAATCAGGCGTGTAGCCAATAAACCAAGCATCTTTGTTCTTGTTCGTAGTCCCAGTCTTTCCAGCAATTGGCACATTTAAATCTTTTAGTTTTTTTGCTGTGCCTCTTTTTATCACTCCTTCCATCATTGACGTAATCTGGTAAGTTAATCTTGGATCAATAATAATATTTTTTGTTTCTACTAAATTAGGTATATCATTTTTTGATAAGATTGTTTGAATTCTACAATCAAAACATTTTTTTAACCTTGTGTCATAAATTTTTTTTCCATCTTTTGAATAAATACTTGTTATCAATTTAGGCTCAATTTTCTTTCCACCATTAGCAATAATTGCATATGCTTTAGTTAATTCTATTAAAGTTACAACTCCAGAACCAAGAGACATTGAAAGGTTTTCATCTAAACCTTCATTAATATCAAAATTATTTGCCATACTTAAAATTTTATTCATACCTATTCTATTAGCAAGTCTAACTGTCATAAGGTTTCTTGATTTTTCTATTCCGGTTCTCATTGTTGTTAGCCCATAAAATTCATCTGTATAATTAGAAGGTTTCCATTTCGGAAGACCTGGACCTTGATCCACAACATACGGCGCATCTAATATTAAAGTTGCGGGAGAATAGCCTTCATTTAAAGCAGCTAAATAAACTATTGGCTTAAAAGCTGAACCGGGCTGCCTTTTAGCTTGAGTTGCTCTATTAAATTCACTTTTTTTAAAACTATATCCGCCTGACAGAGCCAAAACATCGCCTGTATATGGATCTAATACAATAATTGCTCCATTTACTTCGGGTTCTTGATTAATAATATAAATATTATTTATTTTTTGAACATAAATTACGTCACCTTTTTTAAAAGTTACATCTAAAAGCCAATTATTAAATTCATTATCCAAATCAATTTCTAATTTTATTTTATTTAAATCAAACACTTTTAGTTTTTTTTGATAAGCTTTATCAATAATTACAGTCTTCCATTTTGGAAAAAAAGGATTAGTATTTGTATAATCACTCTTTTTATTAAAAAAACTTTCTAAACTGGTATTTTCTATTAAACCGTTCCATCCTTTTCTTTTTTCATATTCAATCAACCCTTCAATTAGACTAAGATTTGCATTTTTTTGTAATTTGGAATCAATAGCAGTTTTAATTACTAAACCTTCAGAGTACAGTTTTTCTTTACCAAATTTATTAAATAATTCTTTTCTTATTTCCTCATAAAAATAATCAGCATCAGAAAATTCAACGTCAACCCTCTTATATACTTCAATGGGTTTATTTTTATATTCAAGTTCTTTATTTGTAATAAACCCATTAGCATACATTCTATCTATAACCCAATTTCTTCTATCAATAGCTCTTAAGTAATTTGTTTTTGGATTATAGTTATTAGGAGCTTTGGGTAATGATGCTAAAAAAGCTATTTCATGCAATTGAAGATCATAAATTGATTTATTAAAATAATTTAAACTAGCAGATCCGATACCATAGGAGCCATAACCTAAATAAATATCATTTAAATATAATTCTAATATTTCATTTTTATTTAAAATATTTTCAATTCTAAAAGCCAATATTATTTCTTTTATTTTTCTAGTATAACTCACTTCATTTGTAAGTAATAAATTTTTTACGACTTGTTGTGTAATCGTTGATGCTCCGACTACTCTCTTATTTGAATTTATATTTATAATATTTGTAATAAATGCTCTGAGGATTGCTATTATGTCTACACCATAATGATTGTAAAAATTTTTATCTTCTGATGCTAAAAAGGCATATTTAAGATTTTTTGGTATTCTGTCTACAGGAATAAATATCCTTTCTTCAGTATAAAAACTCTTAAGA
Source organism: uncultured Alphaproteobacteria bacterium (assembly GCA_902575375.1). Lineage (GTDB taxonomy): Bacteria > Pseudomonadota > Alphaproteobacteria > HIMB59 > CACPNW01. The sequence goes on along the minus strand of CACGRD010000007.1, from coordinate 13,139 downwards.
AGAAATCCGTCTGAACTATAAATTCTCGAGGAAAGATTAGGTTTATATTCAACAATTTTTTCGTATGATGGTAATTCTGCTGAGTATCTCCAGAGTGTGTAAAAAATTATAAAAATTGAGATAAAACCAAATATAAATAGAAAAATTAATAATAATTTTATATAATTGATAAAATTAGTCATATTGATAATCTACATTGTGAAATAGTTAAAAATATGACAATAGGCAATTATTATACATTATTCAAAAATGATTTTAACATTTAAAAATTTTTACGGAGTTTCGGCATTATGTCAAAAAATATACTTATTGATACCACAAATAACATTGAAACAAGAATTGCTGTTACAGATGACGGTAAACTTGATGATTTTGAAATTGAACCAAGCAAAAAAAATGCTGTAAAAGGCGATATATATTTAGCTAAAATTACTAGAATTGAGCCTTCTCTTCAGGCTGCTTTCGTGGACTTTGGCACTAACAGAAATGGTTTTCTGCCTCTCACTGAAATACACCCTGATTACTTCAAAATTCCAGCAGCTGATGAGGTGAAAATAAAAGAATTAAATGAAAAAATAAATAATAACGATGAAGAAGAATTAAATAATACAGATAACGAGAACGAATTAGAGGACTTAGAAGAAAATAATATTGAAAGTAAACTTCAAGAAACTGATGATACTAATGAAGATAAAGTTATTTCAATTAAAAAAAGAAGAAATAAAAAATTAAGTCCAAAAAAAGAATATTTTAATTTTTTTAGAAAATATAAGATTCAGGATGTAATCCGGCCTAAACAAGTTTTACTTGTTCAGATCAACAAAGAAGAAAGGGGCTTGAAAGGGGCTGCCCTAACAACATATTTATCATTTGCTGGAAGATATTGTGTTCTAATGCCTAATAGTATGAATAGTGATGGCATATCTAGAAAAATTGGAGATATAGAGGAAAGAAAGAAATTGAAAAAAATATTATCATCAGTCGAAATACCTGAAAAAATGTCAGTAATTGTAAGAACAGCAGGTATCGGAAGAACAAAAAAAGAAATATCAAAAGATCTTTCATTTCTAGTAAAGCAATGGAATAAAATTAGAGAGCTTACATTAAAGTCAGAAGCACCAGAAATGATTCATGAAGAAGGTAATATTTTGAAAAGAGCAATTAGAGATATGCTAAGTGAAGATGTAGATAAGATTTTAGTCGAAGGAAAAGAAGGATACGATAAAGTCAAAAAAATTACTAAAAACTTAGCACCAACATATGTTAAAAAAGTAAAACAATACAAATCTCTTGAAAACTCACTTTTTGCGTCCAATAATATTGAAACACAAATTAATGATCTTTTTAGTCTAAATGTAAAACTAAAATCTGGTGGGTCAATTGTAATTAATACAACTGAAGCATTGGTTGCAGTAGATGTAAACTCTGGCAAAAATACATCGGAAAGAAATATTGAAAATACCGCCCTAAAAACAAATTTAGAAGCTGCTGTAGAGGTAGCAAGACAGCTTAGATTAAGAGATCTTGGAGGGTTGGTAGTTATAGATTTTATAGATATGGATGATTACCGAAATAATTTTAAAGTTGAAAAAAGTTTAAAAACTGCTCTTGTAAGAGATAGAGCGAGAGTTCAAGTTGGTAGAATAAGCATGTTTGGATTAATGGAACTATCTAGACAAAGATTAAGATCAAGCTTGATAGATAAATCATTTGAGAAATGTAATTATTGTAAAGGATCGGGATTAATATTAAATTCTTCATCAATTATAGATCAAATAATAAAAGTGATTAAAGAAAAAATCTCTGATAACAAAAATTCAATAATAAATGTAAAGTGTAATAGTGGTTTAGCAGAAAATTTATTAAATAATAAAAAGAGTGAGATTCACTCATTAGAAAATAAATTTGAATCTAAAATTAATTTTTTCTTTAATCCACAATATTCTTTACATGATCCTTTAATTGAAATTGAAGAAAATAATTATCCTAAAGGTCCAGAAAAAATAAGTGAAAAGAAGAAAAATAAAACTACTAAAGTTACAAAAAAAAAGAAAATAATAAAAACTAAAAAAAAGAAAGAAAGTCTCTATGATAACAATACAGATGACAATGTAATAAATAAAGATAATAAAATTGATATACAAAAAGATGTTGATTTAAGAGAAGGTGAAATAAATGAAGATGAAGAAAAAACTGGATGATGGTCTTAAAAAAATATCAATTTATTTCTTATTTTTTATTTTTTCTTCAAACACTAGTTATAGTTCACAAATTCTAGATTATGAAACGGAAGAATTTGTTAAAGAAATTATTGAAGATATTACTGAAGTAAATAAAATTAATAAAAAAATAAATTTTAAATTAAATAACAGTAATGAAATAAATGCTTATGTAGATATTAATAATGTAATACATATAAATTCTGGCTTAATTATTCATTGCTCAGATTATGTTGCCTTATTGTCAGTATTAGCTCATGAAATTGGTCATATAGATCTCAACCATATTGCACTTAGAAAAAAAACAATAGAAAATACTAAAAAATATAATACCTATGGGCTTTTGTCTGTAATAGCTGGATCAGCATTAACTCAAAACCCTCAATTTTTACAAGGCAGTATTCTGACTTCAGCCGCTTTATCAAATCAATACATTGTTTTTAGTAAAGATCAAGAAATGGAAGCAGATTTATATGCATTAAAAACACTAAATTTACTAAAAACAAATTCTAAATCTATTCAAAGATTACTAGAAACAATTGAACAACAATTATTAAATAAAGGTTTTTCAAAAGATAAACAAAGAGTTAGTACACATCCATATTTTGAGGATAGGATTTTATTAATAAAAAACTTTGAAAAAAATAAAGAAAAAAATTTTAATGAAAGTTACAATCAAAGATTTAACTACATTAGAGCAAAATTTGTTGGTTATAGTGATAATGAGGAAGGGTTAAGTGAATTAAATGAACCTTTTAAAGCTTATGCAGAATCAATTAAATTAGCTAAAAGTGGAAATCTAAAAATGTCTCTACAGAATTTAAATGAAATAATTAAAAAGAATAACAATAATTTTCTACTAGAAACTAAAGCAGATATATTATTTTCTTATGGATATACTAATGAAGCTAAAAAATTTTATAAAAAAAATTTAGAAAAATATCCTTTAAATTATTATGCTCAAATTAGAATATTTGAAAATATAGAAATAAAAAATTTATCTAATAGTGATAGAGAGAAACTTTTTCAAAGTAATAAGAATCTTTTATATAAATTTTATAATAATAAAAATGTTATCCTAAAATATTTTGAACTAGCTGAAAAATTAAATAAAAAAGAATGGTTACAATTCTTTAATTTTCTTTTATCAATTAATAATATTGAAAAAAATGTTTATGATATTGAAATAAAAAATTTTAAAAGTACTAAAGATAGTGATTTATTAAAACTTATTAATATAATCCAGAATGTAAATTAATGAACGGATCTCTAGTATATCAAGATTACATAAATTTAATTAATAAAAATTTCTTAATAACTGAAAATATTAGAAATAACCAAATTCAACCATCAAGCATTGACTTGTCATTAAGTGATGAATGCTATGAAATTAAGTATAGTTTTTTATCCTATAATTCAAAAGTTAGAGATAAACTAAAAGATTTAGCTATTAAAAAAATTAATCTAAGTAGAGAATTTATATTTAAAAAAAACAAGACTTACATTGTTAAACTTAATGAAAGTCTTAACTTAAAAAATAATATATTTGGTCACTGCAACCCTAAAAGTAGTACTGGCAGATTAGATATTTTTTGTAGAACACTTGTTGATTATGGAGAAGAATACGAAAAAATTCCTAAAAATTATAAAGGTGAGATATTTTTAGAAATAACATCAAGATCATTTGACGTATCTTTTAGAAAAAATAATTCTTTAAATCAATTAAGACTTGTAAATAAAAATCATAATTATTTGACTGATAAACAATTAATTAACCTGAATAAAAAAATTTCAAATCAAACTAGAGACAATTTTAAAATTGATAACGGATTAAAGTTATCAGTTGATCTAGTTGGATCAAAAATAGTTGCTTACGTAGCCAAAAAACATACTCCTGTTCTAAATTTCTCTAAAATTAAATTTCACAAAATAAATGATTTTTGGGATGTAATTAGAAAAAAAAATAGAAAATTAGTAATTGAAAAAAACAAGTTTTATATTTTGAGATCAAAAGAGAAGGTTGTGATACCATCAAATTTAGCTGGTGAAATGATACCATACGATACGGGCATTGGAGACTTCAGAGCACATTATGCAGGTTTTTTTGATCCTGGTTTTGGTCTAGGTAGAGGATCATATGCTGTTTTGGAAGTAAAAACAAATGAAGTGCCTTTTTTATTAGAAGATGGTCAAACTATAGCTAGAATTAAATATGAAAAGTTGAACAAAAATAGTAATATTGTATACGGAAAAGATATTAGATCAAATTACCAAAATCAAGGTTTAAAATTAAGTAAGCATTTTAAATAGAATGAAAAAAATATTAATTATTAATGGCCCTAACCTAAATCTATTAGGTAATAGAGAAGATGATATTTATGGTAAAGACAGTTTAGATAAGATTAAATCTGATTGTGAGAAAAAGGGTATAGAGAAAAAATTACAAATTATTTTTTTCCAATCTAATAATGAAGGAGAAATAATTGATAAAATTCATGAAGTAAATGATAAATTTGATGGTCTAATTATTAATCCAGCAGCATTTACTCATTCATCAATAGCCATTCTAGATTCATTAAGAGCAATAAATAAGCCGAAGATAGAAATTCATCTCTCAAATATTTATTCAAGAGAAGAGTATAGAAAAAAAAGTATTACTTCCGAAGGAGTACATGGTTTAATATGTGGATTTGGTGGAAATAGTTATCTTCTAGGAATTGAAGCAATCTGCAAATTAATTTATAAATAAGTATGACTAAAATAGATAAAACAGATTTAGAAAATATTGAGCTAATCTTTAAAAAATCAAAAATTAATAGTGTTGCTAAAATAAAAATAAAAAAAAATGATTATGAAATTGAGATTACCTCAAATGACTTCGTTGAAAACAATGTTTCCGTTCAAAAAATAGAAAAAAATAATGAAATTAAAGAAGTTAAAAATTCAAATGATGTTGTAAATGAAGATAATATTGTTAAGTCTCCAATGGTAGGAGTTGCTTATCTTTCTGCCGATCCAAATTCGCAACCTTATGTTAAAGTTGGTCAACATGTTAAAGCTGGTGATACTTTATTGTTAATTGAAGCAATGAAAACTTTTAATGAAATCAAAGCTCCAAGATCTGGTATTATCAAAAAAATAGTTACGTTAAATAGCCAGCCCGTTGAATATGGTGATACTCTAATAATTTTTGAATAATGTTCAAAAAAATACTGATTGCTAATAGAGGCGAAATTGCTTTACGTGTTCTTAGAGCATGCAGAGAATTAGGAATAAAAACTGTAGCCATTCATTCTGATGTTGATGAAAATGCAATGCATGTAAGAATGGCAGATGAAAGTATTTGTGTCGGACCAGCCTCTGCACAATCTAGTTATTTAAACATACCTGCAATTATTACTGCTGCAACATTAACTGACGTAGATGCAATTCATCCTGGATATGGTTTTTTAAGTGAAAATCAAAGGTTTGCTGAAATTATTGAAGAACACAATATTAAATTTATTGGGCCAAAATCGGAACATATCAAAATGATGGGTAACAAAATTGATGCAAAAAAAATAATGGATGAAACTGGGGTGCCAACAGTAAAAGGTATAAATGACTTAAGTGATAAAAATAAAATTGAAGATTTTATAAAAAAAGTAAAATACCCAATTATAGTAAAAGCAGCGAGTGGTGGTGGTGGAAAAGGAATGAGAATTGTTACAGAAGAAGATGATTTAAATAAAGCTATAAATGAAGCAAAAATTGAAGCAAAAAAATCATTTAATGATGAAAATGTTTATTTAGAAAAATTTTTAACATCTCCTAAACATATTGAAATTCAAGTTCTTTGTGATTCATTTGGAAATGTTGTTACTCTTGGAGAAAGAGATTGCTCAATTCAAAGAAAGCATCAAAAACTTATTGAAGAAAGTCCAAGTTCAGTTCTAACAAATGAAAATAGAGAAAAAATATCTGATCTTTGTAGAAAATCTATGAAAGAAATCAAATATGAAGGAGTTGGAACATTAGAATTTTTATATGAAAATAATGAATTTTATTTTATGGAAATGAATACAAGATTACAAGTTGAACACCCAGTCACAGAAATGGTTACTGGAATTGATCTTGTTAAGGAGCAAATTCTCGTTGCTAATGGTGAAAAACTTACAATAAAACAAGAAGATATAAAACTTAAAGGTAGTTCAATTGAATGTCGAATTAATGCAGAACATCCAGAAAGTTTTATACCATCACCTGGTAAGATAACACAATATCATCAACCTGGAGGACTAGGTATTCGAGTAGACTCAGCTGTTTACGATGGATACTCAATTCCATCCCACTATGATAGTATGATTGGTAAGCTAATTACCTACGGTGCAACAAGATCAGAAGCTCTAAAAAAAATGAATAGAGCACTAGAAGAATATGTAATTATGGGGATAAATACTAATATTCAGTTACATCAAAAAATTATTCAAACTGATGAGTTTAAAAGAGGAAGTTACAACATTAATTTTATGTCAAATTTAATTGAGTAAAATAATTGATTTAAACAGCTTAATAGAATTTTATAAAAAAGCTTACTTTCCGATGGCTGATAGTAAGTATTCTGAAGAAATAAAATTTTATAAACCCAAATTAAGATTTATCATTCCAATTTCAAATTTTCGTTATCCAAAAAAACTTTTTAGTGAGTTTAAAAAAACAAAATATAGTTTTAAAATTGATCAAAATTTTACAAAAGTTATAGAGTTATGCAAAGAAATTAAAAGAAAAGATCAAGATACTTGGATTAATGAAATTATTTTAGATACATATATTGAATTACATAAAATAGGTAAATGTCACAGTGTAGAATGTTATGAAGATGATAATTTAATTGGTGGTTTATACGGTTTACATATAGGATCATGTTTTTTTGGTGAAAGCATGTTTAGTTTAAAGACCAATACAAGTAAGTTTTGTCTACTTTATTTATTGGCAATCTTGAAAAAAAATAATTTTTCTATTTTAGATTCACAGTTTTTTAATCCTCATTTAGTTCAGTTTGGAGCGTATGAGATAGAAACTGAAGTTTATGAAAATAAACTAAAAGAAAGTTTAGAAATTGAAAATTGTTTTAAGGATGTTAATAATTTTCAAGAAGTCTTATCATTACTACAATCAACTAACCAAAGATCATAAATAGGATTTTCTAACGGAGTGACATCAGGGGAAGAAGAAATCATCCAGCCTTTATAAATATTGATATTTTCATTATTGATAGTATCATAGACATCTATTAAAACATAATCTTCAGGAATTTCAGTTGGAGGAGTACTACCGCAATACAAGACTTCAATATTTAAAGTTTCCCATGATATTTTAGAACTTACCAAAATTTCTTTTGTAGAAACTTTATTAGTAGTTTTATTTAATAACTTAAAAGAAGCATATTTTTTTTCAATAGTCTCAGCAGAAACAGTTAGTGGTAGAAGAAAAAAAATTGTTACTCTAATTAGGAGTCCAAGATTTATATTCTTCTTCTTTTTTTTCTGGATCATAATTTTTTGAAAGAGGATGAGATGATGGGAAATATGCATCACTAGTACCAGTCATATTTGGTTTATGATTTTTTTGCCATTTATATTTATGTGAATAGTCAAGTGGAGGATTATCAATCGATTTGTGAAGCCAGGCATGCCAGTGCGGTGGAATATTTGACGCTTCTATTTCGCCATTAAAAATTACCCATCTTTTTGCTTTTAAATTTTTAAAATCTTTAGAGCTGCAGTAATATTTATTTCCTAATTCATCACTACCAACTAAGTTTCCCTTAAACCAAGTATAAATTTTTGTTCCTAATGACATTAATATTTCTATAAAGATTAATGGACTACTTTCCAATTAATTTTTTTATTAGCATAAAAATTCTTCACCTGAATATCTTTGTAACTAGATAATTCTGTCATAATCCATTCTTTTTTTTCTAATTTAATTTTTTTATCATTTATTGGGAAACTGTAATGTTTTGCTCCGTTAATTGAACAAAATATCTCTAACTTATCAATTGCATTTTCTTGATCAAAAATTTCTGCATATAATTCTAGTGAGCAGGGAGAGGAAAATATTCCTGGCTTTGATGACATATCTGGTTTTTTTTCTTGAATTGGATGAGGAGCTGAATCAGTACCTAAAAAAAATTTAGAATTATTGTGACATGCTGCTTTTCTTAATTCTATTAAATCTGTTTCGTTTTTAACAACTGGCATACAAAAATGATGGGGATTAATAGAGTCATCATGAAATACATCTTTTTTTGTTAAAAGCATATGGTGTGGTGTAATCGTTCCTGCAATATTTTGATTTTCCTTCACATAGTTTACTCCATATGAAGTTGATACATGCTCTAGAGTAATTTTTAAAAAAGGAAATTTATTTCTAATAATGCTTAATTCATCATCTATAAAATATTTTTCTCTATCAAAAATATCTATATCTTCAGCTACTTTTTCACCATGTATTAGTAATGGACTTTTTTCTTCCTCTAAAATCTCCAGAAATTTAAAAATTTTTGAAACGTCGTTTACTCCATGACTTGAGTTTGTAGTTGCATTTGAGGGATAAAGTTTAGATCCAAAGAAAACTTTATTTTGAATACCTTTTCTAAAATCTTCTAGATCTAAATCTTCATTTAAATAACAGGGTATAAGGGGTTCAAAATTATTACTAGATGCTTTATTTAAAAGTTTTTTATAAGCGTTGGCTTTATTAGTATCTGTAATGGGAATTTCTGTATTTGGCATTGCCACACATCTATTATTTATTCTTGAGGAGAAATTAGTAACCATTTCTAACATGTCACCTTCTCTAAAATGTATATGCCAATCATCAGGCTGAATTATTTCAATATTTTTATTCACAATAATTATTTTTTTGTAATGTAGAATAAATCTTTTCTACGCTTATAGAGTCCATATAGGACTTTGTTTTATCAATATTTATACTTTTAAAATAGTCATAGCTTTCATTTGTTCTTATAACTTGTGAATCTTTCATAAATGGACCGTAAATCACATCATTTGTTGGCCCAAATAATACTATAGACTTTAATTTTGTGGCTGAAGCCATATGTGATAATCCTGAATCATTTCCAATAAATAATTTTGATTTCTTCATATAAGCAGCAGTTTGAGTCAATGATGCACCAAATAAATTAATTATCTTATTACTATCAATATTTTTTGTTATTTCATTTAAATAGTGTTCTTCTTCTAACTTTGAACCAACTAAAATAAATTTAATATTTTTATTTTTAGATAAAATTTTGATTAATAGTGAATTATAATTTTTAATACTCCAAATTTTTGGTTTCCAATTTCCACCTGGAAATATAACAAAATACTTAAAATCATCGGACAAATGTTTTGTAACTATTTCTTCTTCTTCTGTATTTGTCGCAATAAATAAATCTGAACAATCAAATTTAAAGTAATTAGATAATTGCTGTATATGGTTTAGATTAGACTTTTTTTTAAAAATAAATTTATGCTTATGTTTTAAAAAATATGATAACAATGAACTTCTAAAATCAATAATTATATCCCACTTCTTTCCATAACAATTAGAAATTATATCTAACCAATGCATATTGTATCTTTTTTTTGAAACAGTGATTATGTTTTCTACAGATTTAAAGTTTTTGAAAATTGATTTAGCAGATGGACCAATTACAAATGTAAATTTAGTTTCAGGATATTTATTACTAAAATAATTTATTACTCCAGTTGATAGAATTGTATCTCCAATAAGATTTGACGAAATAACAAGAATTTTCACAGAAATATTACACTTTTAATATATTCAATATATATTTAGATAATTATGAAAGATAAATACTTTTTTCATCATTTGAATTCAAGATTTTTTGAGATTTCTGGAAAAGATAGTAAATCATTTATTCAAAATTTAATTACTAATGACATTGAAAAATGTAACGATGGATCAATTATTTATTCATGTCTATTAACACCTCAGGGTAAATTCTTAGCAGATTTTTTTATATTCAATATAAATGGAAACTATATTTTTGAAACTAATGATAAATTTTTTAATAATTTATTATCACGATTAAAGATTTATAAACTTCGCTCTGATATAGAAATTAAAGAAATTGATAATCTTAATTCTTATTCATTATTTAATATAGATTATAAGGGTGATTATAATATTTATTTAAATGATCCTAGAAATATAAACTTAGGTAAAAAACTTATAACGAATGAAAAAATTTTAATCGAAAAAAAGAGATTGAAAGAAATTAATGAAATAGAATATCATGAAATTTTAATTAATCATACAACACCCTATTCACCATTTGATATTTTAGAAAATAAATCTTTATTATTAGAAAATAATTTTGATAATTTGAATGCTATTGATTGGGATAAAGGATGCTATGTAGGTCAAGAAATTACTGCAAGAATGAAATACCGTGGATTACTTAAGAAAAAACTTTACGCTTTAAAAATAAAAAGTGGAGATGTGCTAGAGGGAGATGAGTTGATAGTAGATAATAAAAAGATAGGTACAATTGTATCAAAAGCAAATTCAAATATTTTTGCAGCATTAAATATTAATTTTGTTAATGAAATGAAAAATAAAAATCAAAATTTAGTAATTAATGATTCATTATCCTTTGATTTTTTAAACTGAAAATTTTTTTCTATAAAAACTCACTGGAATTATTAAAATCATAAAAATTATTAGCATTGGAATAAATATATTATTAATTCCATAGTTGTTTGCTATAAATCCTAATGAAGCTGGAGCCCCTATAAATGTTCCGTAAACTGCAATTGAAATGATTGTTATCCCTACTCCACTGTCAATCCCCTCAATTTTTCCAGCTAAACTATATGCGATAGGAACAATTGAGGATGCTCCGATACCTAATAATGAAAAACCAATAATAGCTGCATAAATGCTGCTGAAATTAGATAAAATTATTAAACTTATAATAGTTGATAAAAATAAAAAGAAAATCAAAAGAAAAACTCCGATTTTATCTCTTACCCAATCACCACTAAATCTTCCGATAACCATGAAAATATTAAAACTTAGAGTTGCTAAGCCAATATAGAAACCATCAACTTGAATAAAATCTCTCATATAGAGAGCTCCCCATGCATCAACACTTCCTTCCGTTAGAGCATTTGCCATTGCAATTAATGCTAATAAAAAAATAAGTAAGGGCCAAATAAAAAATATATTTTTTTTACTAGAGTCTTCTGATTTTGTTTCAACTTGTGACTCTAAACAGAGAACAAAATACAAACTCAAAGGAAGAAGAATAATGACGTACAGAAGTATATTAAAAATAAAAGAATAATTCCACTCTAATAAAAAACTTGTAATTAAGGAACCGAATAAAACTCCAAGACTCCAAAATGCATGAAACCCTGACATCATTGATTTTTTTTCTCTAACTTCTAAATTTGATGCATAAACATTGCATGCTATTTCGAATGCACCATAACTCATACCAAAAACAAATGAGAAAACCATAAAAAGCCATAACTCTTGAATAAAAGGTACTGGCAACCACAAACAACCTTCAGCAATTAAGGTAAATGTTAAAATAGATTTTGTAGAAGTTTTCATAATAAGAGTATTTGCAAAAATCATTGCAACAATTGAACCAATTGCAAAAGATAACATAATATATCCAACACCAACATAATCAGTTTGAAGTTGATCCTTTATGGTAGGTATCCTAATAGCCCATAAGCCTACATAACAAGCAGTTATAAAAAAAATAATTTTTATTGCATGAATATCACTAACTTTTTTCATACAATTTTATTAATTAAAATATTTTTTGTAATATTCAGATAAATTTTCGATAGAAACTCTTTCCTGTTTCATAGTATCTCTATCCCTAACAGTAACACTTTTATCTTCTAGAGTTTCAAAATCTACAGTTAAACAAATTGGTGTTCCTATTTCATCATGTCTTCTATAATTCTTACCAATGTTTCCTGAATTTTCTAAAACAACTCTACCTAATCCCAATTTCTGCAGATTAGATTTTATTTCTTTAGATAAATTAACTAGATCCCCATTGTTCTTTTTAAGAGGAATAATTGCGGCTTTAATAGGTGAAAGATGAGGTTTTAGAGATAAAAGAATTCTTTTGTTATCTTTATCTACATTTTCTTCACGATAAGCTTCATTTAATAAAGCGAGTACTCCTCTATCAACACCAGCTGATGGCTCAATAACATAAGGAATATACCATTTTTTTTCTTCTAAATCTTGAACAGCTAGTTTTGTCGTTGAAGAAGAGTTTTTCATAACTTCTGATGTAATTTTAAAATCGTTTTGATTTTTGGTGTGAGAACCTAAGTCAAAATCTGTTCTATTGGCTACTCCTTCTAGTTCTTCTTCTCCATGAGGAAAAACATAATTGATATCAACAGTTCTTTTAGAGTAGTGTGCTAGTTCATCTTTTTCTACTTCAATTTTTTTTAAATTTTCTTTTTTTATTCCTTGATTAACCCACCATTCTATTCTCTTATTGATCCAGTATTCATGCCATTCATCATCAGTACCTGGTTTAACAAAAAACTCTAATTCCATTTGCTCAAACTCCCTAACTCTAAAGATAAAATTACGAGGTGTTATTTCATTTCTAAATGCTTTTCCCATTTGTGCGATACCAAAAGGAACAGTTCTAGACGTAGAGTCTAAAATATTTTTAAAATTAGTAAAAATTTGCTGACACGTTTCTGGTCTTAAATATGCGAATGACGAGCCATCATCTACTGGTCCAATTGCAGTTTTAAACATTAAATTAAAAGGTCTTGGCTCAGTAAGATCTTCTGATTTACAATTTGGGCATTTATTATTTTCTAATAATTGATCTGCTCTCCACCTTGATTTACATGC
>CACGRD010000006.1 GCA_902575375.1 uncultured Alphaproteobacteria bacterium | reverse complement strand
AGCTGTTGGATTATCGCCGCTATCAGCTAAAATTGTAAATTTTTTTTTATTAATAAGATGAAAAACCCTTATTTAACTTATAAGATTTCATATCATAAACTAATTTAAACCTTTTATTCCAATAACTTAGTGCTATTTTCTTACATATTCTTTTACCAATATTATCATCTGCACAATTTACAATTGCTGAAGCTGTTGCCCTCTTAGTATCAGCCCAAACATATCCAATAAGTAAATTACAATCATTAACACCTTTCATTTTATTAAATTTATTCAGATTTTTATAAATTGTTTTACATGGCTCAACTATTGTTGATGACATCTCACCTGAAACTAAAACTGGTATTTTTTCCCAAATAATATGATTTTTCTTATTTTTTAATATCCCATCTATTAACATTTTTAATGCCCTAGAATAAGTTTGCTTAACATCAATGTGTGGGGCCGTTTTATATGCTGCAAAATAATCAATATTTTTTATAATTGTATCAGTCATCTGTCCGTGAAGATCAAAAGATAATGATATTTTACAATCTTTAGATACTTTAGAGCGAATTTTTTTAATAAAAAAACCTTCGGGATCACTAATACCTTTAACATACATGGCCCCATGCATGATTAGCAAAATACCATCAATAGGTGTTGATTTTATTAAATCCTTTGTAAGATTATTAATCGTTTTTAAAAAAAATTTCTTATCTACAGGCCCTCCAGGCAGACTTCGATAAAATTTATTTGGTATAAATGTTATATTATCATATTTGGAGAAAGGGAAATTTATATATTTTAAGAGTTTTTTGCTACTTAAAACTTCAAAATCTTTTTTATTTTGTATTAATGTTGAATAAGAACAACATTCAGTACTAATACCGCAAATAAAAATTTTTTTTTTCATTAATTTAACTTTTAATTAAATCAATTTTGGAAGCTAATATAAAATCATTAACTGATAACCCCTCTATTGCATGAGTATGTACCATTACTAAACAATAACCCCATCCTATTGATATATCAGGATGATGACCCTCTTTTTCTGCTATTTCTCCAACTTCATTTGCAAATGAAATAGCTTTTTTAAAATTGCTAAATTTAAATTTTTTGAAAATCATTTCTTGATTATCATTAACTGACCATTCATTGAGTTGAGACAAAAATTTGCTAATATCTTGATAATCTAATTTAGGGGTGTTCCCATTGCATGGTTCACATTTTTCTGAAGATAAAGATTTATTCATAAAATCTGGCACCTTGTTGATTTAATTCAAAAGAATATAAACTAGTTGTGGCTGTTATGTATAAAATATTTCCTTCCACTCCTCCAAATTCTAAATTTGATACTAATTCTGGAACAATAAATTGCCCAATTAATTCGTTTTGAGAATTAAAACATTTAATTCCCTTTCCAGCACTTGTCCAAACATTACCATCTTTATCGCATCTAAAACCATCAGAAAAAAAAGGTTTAAAATCATAAATTAATTTTCTATTCATAGGTATTCCATCAATCATATCATAAACATACAAATGTTTGATATTTTCTCCAGTATCAGCTACATATAATTTTTTTTCATCTGGCGATATCGCAATACCATTAGGTCTAATGAGGTCGTCTATCATAACTTTTAAAGTGTTTGATTTAGGGTCAAAAGAAAACACATTGCAGCCACCATATTCTTGTTCGCCAGGATACCCCTCATAATCTGATAAAATACCGTAAGGTGGATCTGTAAACCAAATTGTATCATCCGATTTAACAAATAGATCGTTTGGTGAGTTAAGTTTCTTACCATTATAACTATCAACTAAAACTTCCACTTCTAAATTATCATTAGTTTTATAAATACATCTTCCTCCGTGGGAACAAGAAATTACATTCTCTTCTTTATCAATAGTATTTCCATTACAATAATTTGAAGGATTTTTATATTCAGAAACAGAACCATTTGATAACTTTAACATTCTGTTATTTGGTATATCGCTCCAGACCAATGTTTCTAAATGAGGAATATATGCTGGTCCTTCGCCCCATAACATACCAGAAAAAATTTTTTTAACTTCAGTAGACTTTAGATAATTATTAAATTGATCAGTATTATCTACATGATCATTAAATTTATTTTTATAAGCATAACTTGGATTTCTAGGATCTAAGTCAGCAGGTAACAAATTTTTTTTAGACATATTATACTTTTACACCTTTTTGTTTTTTTTGTTTATCAATTAATTGTTTTGGAAAATTTTTTTCTCTTAATTTTATTTTTGTATCTTTTTCAATTAATTTAATAATACTAGTACTAAATGACCTTTCACCTAAAATTTTCATGCCTAGTTTAAACTTTTTACTTAGATAATTTCCAAGTTCTAATTTAATATTTTTTCCAAGTTTGTTAAAAAGATTTATATCTTTATTGACAAGATCCATTGTAAATCCGACATCATAACTGCCTCCAAGTATGACCTTTGTTTCAGTTTCATTAACAAAACTATTTCCAGAGCTTATTTTTATCGCTTTATAAGTTAAGCCTAAGTTAATTTTATTTTTTTTTGCAACACTAAGTGCTTCACCTATACCTAATAAATGTAATGATGCTAAATAATTTGTAATTACTTTTAATATTGAAGCATTTCCAATTTTTCCACAATATAAAATTTTATGACCAAGCAATGATAAAATTGGAAAACATTTTTTAAAAGTTGATTTTTTGCCTGCAGCTAAAATAGATATATTTCCTGATTTCGCTCTATGTTCTCCCCCAGTAATTGGACATTCTAATACTTTCCCACCTTTAGAAATTATTTTTTTGGATAAGCTAATCATATCATTTTTGTCTGTAGTACTCATCTCAATCCAGATATGTTTTTTAGTTAAATATTTTAATATCGTTTTTAATACTTTGCTTACCGCTTTTGGTGAAGGTAAACAAGTTATTATAATTTCACTCTTTTCAGTTAATTCTTTTAATGTTTTACAAGGCTTGTTTTTTAAATTTTTTAAACTTGAATAAGAATTATTATTTTTATCATACACAAATATATTGTTATTTGATTTTAATAAATTATTTGTAAGATTTGATCCAACATTTCCAATTCCTATAAAACCAATCGATACCGGCTTCATACATCAATAATCATACCATCATATCCAGGTTTTACATTTGCTGGGCACTTTGTTATTAATTCTTTTTCATCTAGTAAAGCTGTCATATGAGTAAAAATAGTTTGTTTTGGCTTAATATATGAAATGAAATCCATTATTTGATCAAATCCAGCATGAGCCGGATGAGTATCTTCTCTTAACAAACCAACAATCCATAAATCTAGATTTTTTAATTTATCAATATCTTGATTATAAAATTTTTTTAAATCTGTAGAATAAGCAAAATTTCCAATCTTGTATGTTTGAACGTCAATTGAACCATGATTATGTTTAAATGTTTCAATTTTTATATTTTGAAAATTTATACTAGAATCTAATTCTTTAATTTCCATAAATGGCAAATAATCTTTTTCTCCTTTAAAAATATATTTATAATTTGTCTCCATCTCGGAAATCATTTCTTTTGGCATATATGCAGGTATAATTTTTTTATTTATTAAAGACATTGCCCTCATATCTGGTACTCCTGATGTATGATCAGAATGAATATGCGTATAAAGAACTGCATCAATATTTGTACATTTAGTATTATAAAGTTGCTGTCTAAGATCTGGACTAGTATCAATTAGAATATTTGTATTTTTATATTCAATAAGTACCGATGACCTTGTTCTAAAATTTCTTTTATTATTTAGATCAATATTACCATGTCTATTCCATGCTAAAGGTGAACCAAAAGATCCCCCGCAGCCTAAAATTGTTATTTTCATTACAGATAATTATCTCTTTTAGCTTTTGTAAACAAATTAAAAAAATTATTATCAGTGATTTTTTCGAATTCTTCTAAGGATAATTTGAAAAATTTTGCCAAATATTCAGCTGTATATTTTACAAAAGATGGCTCATTAACTGTACCTCTCATTGGCTCGGGTGCTAAAAAAGGACTATCAGTTTCTATAAGTATAGAATCTAAAGGGGCTTCCTTAATTATATCTCTTAAATTTGATGCATTTTTAAATGTTATTATTCCAGAAATTGAAATGTAGTAGTTATTCTCTAGACAAAAATTTAATAGTTGATTTGAACCAGTAAAACAGTGAAAAATTAATTTTAAATTATTTGATTTATAATTTTTTAAAATATCTACTATTTCTTTTTCAGAATTTCTTTGATGAATGATAATTGGAAGTGAATGCTTTATTGAAGCTTCAATATGGGTTTCAAATACTTGTGATTGTTCTTTGAGAAATTGATCATTATGATACAGATCGATACCTGTTTCACCTATTCCTATTACTTTTTCATTATTACAGTATTGATCAAAGTTTTGTAATTCAATTTGGTTCATTGATTGAACATTACTTGGGTGAAGTCCATATGAAAGATAAATAGAATTATAATTGTTTATTAAATTTAAATGATCCTGAAAATCTTCAGGATTGGTATTGATTGATAATATTGAACTAATATTATTTTTTTTTGAGTTATTAATTATATTCTCAAAATTTTCTGATAATTTTTTAAAATTTAAATGACAATGTGAGTCAATCATTCAATATTCTTGGAAATATTGGTTCTGGATTATTTATTTTTATATTTTGATTTATTAGTTTGGTGAAGTCCTCAAATTTATTATTGTCCATATTATAATTAAAAATATTAAGAATTTTTTTAGAACTCGTTGGTATTATTGGATAGAGCATAATAGCTGATTTAATAATTATATTTGTAACAATATATAAAACTTCTTCCATTCTAATTTTATTTGTTTTTTTTAATGTCCATGGTGCCTGAGTGTCAACATATGCATTGCCAGCAGATATTAACTCTAGGACAGACTTAATTGCTCTATCAATTTGTTGATTATTCATAAAGTCACAATATTCATCAAATTTATTTTGAAGAATATTAATTAAATCATAATCTGCATTGGTTAAATTTTCTGTTGGTTTTAGTAAAGAATCATTATTTTTTACAGCAAATGATGAAATCCTTTGTACTAAATTACCAAAATTATTAGATAAATCTGCGTTAATTCTATTTGCGATTGCTTTTTTTGAAAAATCTCCATCATTTCCAAATGGTACTTCTCTAAATAAAAAAAACCTAATTTGATCCAACCCATATTCATTAATAATTTCGTAAGGATCAATGACATTACCAAGTGATTTAGAAATTTTTTGTCCTTCATTAGTCCACCATCCATGCGCAAATATTCTTTTAGGGGGCTCGATACCCGCAGCCATTAAAAAAGCTGGCCAATAGACTGCATGAAATCTTAAAATATCTTTCCCCACAATATGTGTTGCGGGCCAAAATTTCTTATAATTATTATTATTTGTATCTGGATAACCAATTGCGGTTAGATAGTTACATAATGCATCAATCCAAACATACATCACATGCTTAGAATTATTTGGAACTGGCACTCCCCAATTAAAAGTTGTTCTTGAAATAGATAGATCTTTTAATCCACCTTTAATAAAACTTAATACTTCATTGTATCTTGTTTTTGGCAAGATTGATTCTGGATTTTTTTCATAATAGTCGATTAACTTATCTTGCCATTCTGAAAGTTTAAAAAAATAACTCTCCTCCTTTACCCACTCTACAGGCGATCCATTATGCGTGACATATTTACCATCAATCTTTTTTAATTCATTTTCCAAATAAAATGCTTCATCTCTAACTGAGTACCAACCTTCATAATTTGAAAGATATATTTGATTATTTTTTGCTAATTGCTTCCAAAGTTCTTGTGAGGCTTTAATATGTCTTTCTTCAGTAGTTCTTATAAAATCATCTATTTCACATCCTAAAAAAGGTATTAAATTAATAAAATTAACTGAAAGTTTATCGACGAATTCTTTAGGTTTTAAGTTTGAATTAATAGCAGCTTTTTCTACTTTTTGTCCATGCTCGTCTGTACCTGTTAAAAAGAATACATTGTTTCCTAATAATTTATTATATCGCGCAATAATATCGCAAGCTATACTTGTATAAGCATGACCTATATGAGGAATATCATTAGTGTAGTAAATTGGAGTAGTTATATAAAAATTCATTTTATTGAGTTAAAAAATTTAATATAAATATTTTTTTATCAAGATTTAAACTAAATAATTCTTTTTGGTTATTAGTTAAATAATCAAATCTATCAATAAGATTTTTTTTGGTAAGATTTGTCGATAAAGATTCTAACTCTAGATAATTTGGTATATTAATCAAGCTTTTATTATCTCTGTTTACTTTTAACTTATTAGCAACAATTAGAATAAATTTAAGCATTGATAGATAATTATTAAATTCATCATTAGTAAGTTTTGATAAAATATTAGATAAATTTATTTTATTATCATCTAGATCATTTGATAAAAGACATTTAATTGATAATTGGAAAATATCCAAGAAATCATTGTTATAATATAGAATAGTAGTTCCTGGCGATCCATAAGTTAATTCAAAGTAAAAATTTATTTCTTCATTAGATATTTCATTAATATTATCTTTAATAATATTAGTAAAATTAGTTAAATTATGAGTATTTAATTTAATTTTTAAACATCTTGATCTAATTGTTGGTAAAAGTAATGAAATTTGGTTTGATATTAAAAAAATATAGGTGTTTTCTTTTGGTTCTTCTAAGATCTTGAGCATACTATTTGCGGAACTAATGTTTAAATAATCAGCAGAGTCAACAATAACTATTTTAGAAGAATTTTGAATTGTTGTTGTTGAATTTAAAAATGTTTTTAATCTCCTAATTTGTTCAATTGTAATATTAGATTTAATTTTTCCAGTTTTGCTATCAATCTCTTTTTCAATTATTTTTATATTTGGATGTGTATTATTTTTAAATAAATTTAAATGATGGTCCAAATTACTATCTTTAAATTCTATATTTATAATATTTTTTACTAATTTGTTGAGAAAAGTTCTTTTACCTATACCGCTCAATCCATGAATTAAAATTGAATTTGGAAGATTATTTAATTTGTATCTTTTAAGGAGATCACTATACTCTTTTTCAAAACCTATTAATTCAATCATTAATTATAACTTTAATTTTTTAATAATATTTTTGTGAATTATATCTTTAGATAAAGAAGCATCAACCATTATATATCTTTTTGGATTTGCTATTTTTTTATATCCTTGAATTACTTTTTGATGAAATAATAAGTTAGATTTATCGTACTTGTTTTTAACCTTCCTCTGTTTTAATCTTTTAATTATTTCTTTTGGATTAATTTTAAAAATAAAAGTATAGTCAGGAAAAAAATTGTTTAGAAGTTCTTTGTGAAGTTTTTGAATTCTTTTAATTCCAAATTTATTTACATATCCTTGATAAACAAAAGATGAATCTGCATATCGATCTGAAATGACAATCTTTCCTTTTTTAAGATTAGGAATAATTACTTTATTAATATGATTTGATCTAGCTGCCATTAGAAGAAGCAATTCTTCTAAATTATTAATTGTAGATTTATTATCCAAAATTAATTTTCTTAACTTTTCTGCAAAATTAGTACCTCCAGGTTCTCTAGTGATAATAAATGGAAGTTTATTTTTTTTTAAATAGTTTGATAAAAGTAATATTTGAGATGACTTTCCGCTAGCTTCAGGTCCTTCAAAAGTAATGAATAACCCTTTATTTGATTTCATCCAAACTTCTTCCAAAAATTAAGTATTTTGCTGCAGCAAAAACTTTAAATAAGGGGTTAATTTCAGATACATCTTTTTCAGCAATAAGCGGTACTTCTATTTTTGGCTTTCCATCTATATTTATAATTAATTTTCCTAACTCATCACCTTTTTTAATTGGGGCAGATATTGGTTTTGTATATGTAATAGAAGAATTCATTAATTGAATTTGATCAAATGACAATGTTGACACTAATTTTTGTGAACTAATTAAATTTATAGTACTTTCATTTCCTTGCCACACATCTACTTCTTTAATAAATTGATCTTTTTCAACTAATGTCTGTTGAGAAGTTTGGTTAAAAGCCCAATTTATTAAATTAGATGATTCATTTAATCTTGATCTAGAGCTGTTTGTACCGTTTATAACAACTGTAATTCTTCTCTCATTCCTTAATGCAGTAGCTGCTATTCCCCAGCCAGACTTTTTTGTAAAACCTGTTTTTAATCCATCCGCTCCTTGGACTTGATATAAAAGTTTATTTCTATTTGGTTGACTAATGTCATTATAAGTAAATTCTTCCATTTTGAAATATGTATAAAGTTGAGGAAAATCTTTAATTATTGCATTTGAAAGAATGCCAAGATCATAAACGGTAGAATAATGATCGTCATCAGGCCATCCAGATGAATTGATGAAGTTTGTATTCATCATTCCTAAACGTTCTGCATAAACATTCATAAGTTTAGCAAAATCTTCTTCAGTTCCACCTAAACATTCTGCTAAAGCTATAGATGCATCATTACCAGATTGAACAATTATACCTTTTAATAAATCATCAACTGTTACATTATCATCTATCTCTAAAAATGTTCTAGAACCTCCCATTTTGTAGGCTTTAGGAGAAACTCTGCATTCATTAGTTATAGCAAAATTTGTATTCTTTATTCTGTCGAATGCAACGTAAACAGTCATGATTTTAGTCATCGAAGCAGGTATAACTTTTACTTTAGAATTTTTTTCAAAAAGGACTTCATTTGTATCAAAATCTATAACAACCGCTTGCTCTGCTTTTGTATCAATAGCGTTTAGGTTGAAAGAAATAATTAAAAATAAAAAAAAGCTTAAAAATCTTACCATAAATATTAATAATTCTTAATTATGACCTTTATTTGTTATTCAATAAGAATCTCAGTTTCCTTATAACCTTTTGAGATAAAGTATGAAACTAAATTATTTGCTTCTGTATTTTCAAGAGGACCAATAATTACGTCATATTTAGAATTATTTTTTTCAGAAGTATACTTTAGATCATTTTGATAATTATCTAATACAGATCGAATACTCTCATAATTTTTAAACCCTATTACTCGTAAATATAATTTGAAATCAGTTATTTTTTCTGATTTTAGCTCAATTGTTTCCTCTGAGATTGTATTTGCGTCATCATTTGTTTCTAAAATTTCACCAATTTCTTCGATAGATACAATATCTGTTGGTGCAGAAGAGATAGTTTCATCAAAATTTTCTTCATTTAATGAATTTGCAACACTCTTCCATTGTTTACTAGCATCAGAAAGTATTTCAACTTTTACAGTAGCTATTTTAGATTTATAGAATCCAAGAAGTTGTGCAACTTTTCTTGAAACCTGAATAATAACTGCATTATCATCATGTCTATCTATTATTTTTACATTAATAGAAAGTCCGTTATCCAAGTTAGTGACCTTGACCATACTTGGAATAGGTAGAGTTTTATGTCTACCAAGTAATTCAGTAACTTTATTTAAATCATTATTTACAGTTTTAATATTGTGTAATTCTTTTCCATAAAAAGAAGAAAGTCCAATTTCTGAATAATTATAATCTTCCTCGGGAATATATCTAACCCCTTCAATAAAATAGGGTTCACCAACATAATAAAAAATATTATCTTTTGTTTGTTTATTATTTGATTGCGTTTTTTCTTTTTTATCTTCTTTTTTATTATCAATTATTTCTTCTATTTTATTTGTGCTATTTTCTACAACATCAGAAACATTATTAAGATTTAATTCATTACAAGAAAATATAAATAATAGAACAATTAAACTAATTAGATATTTTATCACTTAGAAGACCCACTGATACAGCATAATATGATGAACAATTATAATAAAGAATATTTTTATAATTAGGATATACTATGAACATTCTACCATCTATCCCATCTGGCATTATTAATCTAGCTTCTAAATCATCTCTTATAGGTAAAGAATCTCCATTAATTTTTGTAAATCCTAATTTTGACCATTCAGATAGAGTTTTTGGAATTGATCTACGTTTAACTGCCACACAACCTTTCGGATTAATTTGCTTTATAGTATCAAAAAATGATGAAGAAATATTTTTTGGAGGAATTACTTCTCTTCCCCAAGTACTATCATTAGACCATGGATTTTTATCTAAAGAAGTTAAATAATTTGCAGTACTTGCAAAAGCATCTGCATAACTATTCCATATATCAATTCCATCACCGTCCCAGTCATATGCTGTTTCTAAAAAGGTTGTTGGTATCATTTGGGTCATACCAACTGCACCACCCCAACTTCCTTTTAATTCCCCACTAGGAACAAGATTTTTATCTAAAATTTCAAGAGCTGCAAATAATTGTTTTTTATAAAAATCACTTCTTCTTCTATCAAATGCAAGAGTTGTGATTGCAATTATTGAATTTATTTTTCCTTGATTTCTTCCATAATAACTTTCCATACCTAATACAGCCACTATAAATCTGGGTTGTATTTTAAAATACTCTCCAATTTCTTTTAATAAATCTTCGTATTTTTTTAAAAAATTTTTTCCTGCAAAAATTTTATCTTTTGTAATTGTATAAAATAAATACTCATCTAGAGTCATTGTTGATGCTGGCTGGCATCGATCACGCATAATAATTTTACTTTGTGGCTTAACATTATTTAATTGTTTTGAGATAGTATTTTGACTTATGCCTATTTCTAAAGCTTCTTTTTTAATATTAGAAAGCCAATTATTCCATTCATCATCAGTTGGCATTTTTGGTTGTTCACAATCAGTTGTGTGAGCATTAAATGATATAAATAAAAATATTAATACAAACCTAAAAATCATTATATAAAATTACCAAAACTATCGTTAATTAGGAAACGATATATACTTAATATTTTGACTTTTTTATGTTGAAACTATAGTAAGCACTTTAACGGAGAGATGGCTGAGCGGTTGAAAGCACCGGTCTTGAAAACCGGCAACGGGGCAACTCGTTCGTGAGTTCGAATCTCACTCTCTCCGCCAACATTTCTTTAAAATAATAAAAATTAATTTTTATCTTCTAGTTTATCAACCCTTTTTTTTAAATCTTGAACTAAAAAATAAATATAAACTATTGGTCCCATAATCATAACACCAACTAAAAAAGCTAAAAATTCAAACATATAAATACTATAAATCAAATAGGATATTTCTCAAATAAATGAAGATATTATTTTTTTTCAAATTTCCATAATTTATCTTGAGCTAAAAAGTAAATTTTACCACTTTCTGGATGAATTTTTATATCTCTTATTCTTCCTATTTCATTCTTAAAAATAATATCTTCTTTTACATTATCTAAATTTGAAAAATCTATTGAACGTAAAGATTGATCTTTTAATGATGTTACAAGTGCTAGCCCTTTTAATTCTGGAAATTCTTCTCCATCATATATTGTGATTGCGCTAACAGCAATTGAAGGTACCCAGTAATGAATTGCTTTTGTATAACCTGGTAACCATTTAGGTCCTATCTTTGAATTATTATAATTTGTCCCACCCCAACCAAGTATTTTCCATCCATAGTTTTCACCTTTCTTTACTTCACCAATCCAATCACCACCTTTAGCACCGTGATTACTAATGTATAATTTATTATCAAAAGAAGAAATTGCCATTCCTTGGGGGTTTCTGACACCAATTTGAAAAATTTCAGGGAGCCATAAAGGTTGATCTGTAAAATGTGGATTATCTTTTGGTACTGAACCATCTAAATTAATTCTAATAATACTACCTGGATGCTTATCTGCTTCTTGAGCAATCATTCCTTTGCCTCTTTCACCTAAAGAAGCAAATAAATAATTATCTTTAATTACTATTCTAGAACCAAAATGATAAGGTGATCTTATTGGGGGCTCAGATCTAAATATATTATTAAAATTTAGTTTTTCTCTATTGAATTTTGCTTTTGCAATTGACGTAGATGATGGTCCATATAATTTAAATTCACCTCTTTTCTCAGAGTAGCTAATATAAACATGGTCATCATGATATAAAATTTCCAGCAAACCACCTTGGGAGTTTATATCATCAATAAAACTTAAATTATGTTTTATCTCAATAATACTTCCATTAGTTTGATTAAATAATTTTATTTTACCTGTTTTCTCACTAATAAATATTTCATTTTTATTAATAAATGAAATACTCCAAGGTTGATCTAGATCTTTTTTTAATATTGATAATTTATAATCATTACTTAAAGAAAAAACATTTTTATTTAATATTAAGAAAATAATTAAAATAGATGAAGGTACAAACAATCTCATTTTATTAAATTAATAATTTTTTTTGATAATTCAAATCTATCATCAATTAAATTTCCGCCAAAATCATAAAATATTTTTTGATCCGGTCTTAATATTAGAGAATTTTTATTAGATAATGAAAGTTGTAATAATTTTTCTGGATTTTTTGGTTTATTTTGAAAAAAACTAATTAATATGCCTTTTCTGCTAAACTCAAATTTTTCAATATTATTTTTTAAACAAATGATTTTAATTTCTACTAATTTTAATAAATTAATTAATTGAATAGGCAAATTTCCAAATCTGTCTATTAATTCTATTTTAATCTCTTCAATTTCTTTATTATTGTTTATATTTGAGATTCTTTTATAAATTGACAATCTTAGATCAACATCATTTATAAAATCTTCAGGTATATAAATTTCAACAGGGATTTTAATAATTGGTTGAAAAGTATCTTTTTTTACAAAATCAGAATTAATTTTACTTTTTTGTATATTTATCTCTTCTTCGAGCATCTGATGATAAAGCTCTGTTCCAATTTCTTTGATAAAACCACTCTGTTCTTCTCCAATTATAGAACCGCCACCTCGAAGGTCTAAATCTTGTGACGCAATGTTAAAACCTGCCCCAAGATGATCAGAAGAGTTTATTATCGATAATCTTTTTCTCCCATTATCTTTTAATTCATTTTCCTTATATGTAATGTATGCGTATCCACGTTTAGAAGATCTACCTACCCTTCCTTTCAATTGATATAAAGCTGCCAAAGAGAAAATGTTTGATCGGTAAACTATAATTGTATTTACATGAGGTAAATCCAAACCATTTTCAATAATATTTGTACTTAGCATTAAAGGGACTTCTTGATTATAAAATTTTGATATTCTACTTTCTAATAATTTAGGACTAAGTTGGCCGTGAGTAATTACATATTTTATTTCAGGTAGATTATCATTTAAAAATTGCTCGACAAAAGGTAAGTCTTTTTTTCTTGGTACAACAAAATAAACTCCATTTTTTCTTCCATATATTTCTCTTTTTATAGCTTCTGTGATAGTCAAAGAATCAAAAGGTGAAACGTAAGTTCTAACTGCCATTCTTTCAAATGGTGCTGTAAGAATTAGGCTTAGATCTCGAATTCCTGAGAGAGACATACTTAAAGTTCTTGGAATAGGTGTTGCACTAAGTGAGATACAATGAGCTTTTGGAGCTATTTCTTTAAATTTTTCTTTTTGAATTGTTCCTAGTTTTTGCTCTTCATCATAAACAATAAGACCGAGTCTACTAAATTTTAACTTATCATTTAATAAAGCATGTGTACCAACTAATACATCTATTTTACCATTATTACATTCTTCATAAATTTCTTTTTTATCTTTTAAAGATACCAATCTAGATATTTCTGCAATGTTAATACCAAAAATAGATAATCTTTTTTTGAAATTAATAAAATGCTGTCTAGATAAAATTGTAGTTGGAACTAAAACAACAGATTGTAGATTTGATTTTGCAGCAAGAAAAATAGCTCTCAAAATTACTTCTGTTTTACCAAATGCTACATCACCTACAATTAATCTATCAGATGGTATCATTTTAGAAAAATCACTAATCACATCTTGAATTGCATTTAATTGATCATCAGTTTCAACATATGGGAAAGTACTAACAAATTTATCGTATTCAGGAATATTTGTATTAATTTCATAAGATTGAGATTGAAGTCTTTTAGAAGCTATTGAGATGAGTTTTTTTGCAGCATCTCTAATTTTCTTTTTAGCATCTGCTTTTCTTTTTTGCCAATGCGAAGCACCAAGCTTATCTAAAATAATATTTCCATCATTATCATCACTGTATTTTGATACATAACTTAAATTTTCAACTGGTAAAAAAAGTTTTTGATTTTCAAAAAATTCTAATTCTAAACACTCATGAATTGAGTCATTTAATTCAATTTTTTTAATATTATTAAATTTACAAAGTCCGTACTCAGTATGAACAAGAATAGAATCAATAGATAATTTATTTAATTCTTCAAAAAAAATAGTTTGTTTACGTGATTTAGATATTTGCGTATTAAAAAAATAACCAAACAAGGATTTTTCATTAATAAAAATATATTTATTAAATTTAAATGACTCTTCAATATCCAGAATAGTTAAAAGAATATTATCTGAAAGTGAATGATTAAAGTTTGTTACAATATGTAAATTTAAATTTAAATTATTCTGTAATATTTTAGATACCCTATCTAAACTTCCTTTACTACGACAACATATATAAATTATATTATCTTTAGAATTTGTTGTAAAAAATTGATTTATAAAATTAAAATCTATTTCTTTTTTAATAGATGATAAATTATGAATAATATTTACATCAATATTGATATGATTATTTTTATCAAATGTATTAAAGTAAAAATGCTCATTGTTATCTAAATATTTTTGGAAAATTTCTCTATTTAAGTAAAAAAATTCAGGTGGTAAAAAAAAATTTTCTTTATTATTCTTTCTGGCTAAATAAAAATCATTTATATTTTCTAGTCTATTTTCAAATATATTTTTAAATTCATCATTTAATAATATTTTATAGTCTTCAATGTAATCAAAAAATGTTTCGAGATTATCATAAAATAATGGCATAAATTGTTCGCCACCAGATGGAATAATATTTTCAGAAAAAAGATTATAAACTTGACTATTTCTATACTCTGGAAATATTTCCCTAAAATTTTTTCTAAATAAGTTTAGATTATCTTCATTAAGAATTAATTCATTAACAATGTTAAACTCCAAGTCACTATTTATTTTTTTTAATCTTTTTTGAGTAATTGGATCGAATTCAAAAATTGTCTCTATTTCTTCATCAAAAAAATCTATTCTTATTGGCTTAAATCTTTCATTTGGAAAAATATCTAAAATTGACCCTCTTACAGAAAATTCTGACTTCTCACGTACTAAAGAAGTTCTTTGGAAGCCTAAAAGCACCAGGTTATTTATAATATCTTCTAATTTAAATTTTTGTTTTTTTGAAATTTTAAAAAATTGTGAATTAATAATTGATCTAGGAATTATTTTTTGAGTTATTGAATTAATTGTAGTGAGTATTATCCTTTTTGCTTTAGAATTTGATAAAATTTTAAGTGATTTTAATCTTTCTATTTGAACTTCTTTTGAAGGAGAGACATTATCGTAGGGTATTTGATCCCAAGATTTAAATAATAAAATTTCAACATCTGGTAATAACCATTTAATTTTTTGTTCCATAGATGAGATTTCCTTCTCATCTTTTCCAATGTATAAAATTGATTTATTAGAATTTTGATAGAGCTGAGAAATGAAAAAGGGCTCAACATTGTGGATTGATGGACCGATTGTATTTTTATTCTTCATTAAGTATTTTATTAAATATTTCCTTAAATTCTAATGGGATAGCAACCTTAGAAGTGAGAAAATCATAAATCTCATTATCGGAGAATTGATTAAATATCGATTTAATATCCTCAAGATCTTTTTCAGTAAATTTATCTAACTGATTTATTAAATATCTTTTGTATAAAATATCTGTCTCTTTTGTTCCAGAGTAAGAAACCCTATATTTTATTGTTTTTTTAAGTGAATTGAATGACATAAAAATTGCATATAGAATATAGTTTATAATTTTATAAAAATCTATGAGGCCGGAAAAATTAAACTACATATTATCTTCAATATCTTCTCTCAAAGGAGTTGGTCCAAAGTTAGAACTAATTATTAATAAATTAGGTATTTATAAGAATATTCATTTTGTTTGGAACATACCAAATAACATTCTGGAAAGAAAATTTTATGAAAATATTCATGATGCAGAAGTTAATTCTTTAGTAACATTAAATTTAAAAATTATTAAACATGAGCCTTCGAGGTTTAAAAGACAACCTTACAAAATTAAATGTATCTGCGGAGATACAAATGTTGATTTAGTATATTTTAATGCAAGACATCCTATGTTGAGACAAATGCTGCCGACAAATGAAAATAGATTAATATCTGGAAAATTAGAGTATTTTAGAAACACATTTCAAATAACACACCCTAGTCATGTTAGCGCTTTAAACAATAATAAAATAATTAAAAGTAAAGAGGCAGTTTACAGTTTAACTAGTGGCCTAAATCAAAAAATAATGAATAAATTAACAGATCAAATATTAAATAAATTACCAAATTTTAATGAATGGATAGAAACTTCAATATTAAATAAATATAAATTTAAAGGATGGAATGAAGTAGTTAAAAATCTTCATAATCCAAGTGATAATAATATAAAAAATAAAAATTTGCTCAGAAGAAGACTAGCATTTGATGAATTATTATCTCATCAATTAGCTATAGGCATTATGAGAAATTTTAATCAAAAGAAAAAAGGTCTAAAAATTACTAGTGAAAATAAAACATTAAGTAAATTTTATAGTAATTTAGATTTTCAACTCACAAATTCACAAAATAATGTAATCAAAGAAATACTTCAGGACCTAGGAAGTTCTAATCAAATGATCAGATTGTTGCAAGGAGATGTTGGGTCTGGGAAAACTATTGTTGCTTTAATATCAATGATAAAAGTATTTGAAAGTAATTTTCAATCTGCTTTAATGGTGCCTACTACAATTCTTGCATTTCAGCATTATAAAAATATTCTAAATTTATTAAAAGATTCAAAAATAAATGTGCTTGTTCTTACAGGAAAGGATAAGGGCAAGGAAAGGAAAGAAAAATTAGATGAAATTGCAAAAGGAAAAGCAGATATTATAATTGGGACACATGCTTTAATACAAGATACAGTAAAATTTAACAATTTAGGTTTGGCAGTTATTGATGAACAGCATAGATTTGGTGTTTATCAAAGAATGGTATTTAATCATAAAAATCATAAACCAAATATTTTAGTAATGAGTGCGACTCCCATTCCAAGAACATTAACTTTAGCAGCATATGGAGATATGAAAGAAAGTAAATTAATTGAAAAACCTTTAGGTCGTAAACCAATTATAACTAGCTCTTTGTCATTAAAAAAAGAAAATCAACTTATTGATAGGATAAAAGAAAAAATAAAAAATTCATCGTCTAAATTTTACTGGGTATGTCCTTTAATTGAAGAATCTGAAGAGTTAGATCTAAAAGCTGCAGAGGAAAGATACAAAATTTTAAAAAAATATTTCAAAAATAAAGTTCTTTTAATGCATGGACGTTTAAGTGAAATAGAAAAAGAAGAAATAATGACAAAGTTTAAAAATGAGGATTATAAAATTTTAGTTTCAACAACTGTTATTGAAGTTGGTGTAGATATTCCTTCTGCTACAACAATTGTAATTGAACATGCAGAA
Source organism: uncultured Alphaproteobacteria bacterium (assembly GCA_902575375.1). Lineage (GTDB taxonomy): Bacteria > Pseudomonadota > Alphaproteobacteria > HIMB59 > CACPNW01. The sequence goes on along the minus strand of CACGRD010000006.1, from coordinate 35,244 downwards.
AGATTCGGTTTAGCTCAACTTCATCAATTGAGAGGTCGTGTTGGTAGAAATGACATTCAATCATATTGTATACTTTTACATAAAGATAAAATCGGGGAAATTTCAAAACAAAGAATTGATATAATGAAGCAAACAAATGATGGTTTTAAAATCGCTGAAGAGGATTTAAAAATAAGAGGTCCAGGAGAAATTTTAGGAAAAAAACAATCTGGCAGCCCATCTTTTTATGTAGCTGATCTTAGTTTTGATTACGATCTATTAGAAGATGCTAAAATTATGGTAGAAGATATATTATCCAAAAATCCACAATTGGAAAACATAGAAGGGGAAAATCTTCGAAACTTATTGTATCTTCAAGAAAGAGATGCAGCAATTTTAACACTTACTGCTGGATAATAGTTATGGATATAGAAAAAGGTATTAGATTTGAATGCCAGGGTTCTGGAAATTGTTGTGTTTCAAGAGGTACCTATGGTTTTGTTTATTTAAGTAAGAAAGATATTAAAAAATTGTCAGATGGATTTAAAATAACAGAACAAAACTTTGTAAAAAACTATTGTCAAAAAACTGATGGTTTAATTCACTTAAAGGAACTAAAAAAAAATAATGGAAATTGCATATTTTTGAAAGATAACAAATGCACTGTTTATAAAACAAGACCTATACAATGTAGAACTTGGCCTTTTTGGCCTGAAAATATGAATACAAAAACTTGGAATAACGATATTGCTAAAAATTGCCCTGGTGTAGGTAAAGGTAAAGTAAAAACAAAGAAAGAAATTTTAAAACAAGTACAAATTGATTATGAAAACGAATTAAATATTAGGAATAAAAATTAACCATCAGACTCAAATTCCATTTCTTTAAAGTATCCGATATATTTATTAGTATTTTTTTTAAGTAATATCTTTATTGTTGTGCCTTCAAGAACTACTTCAAGAATGTTTTCATTTTTTCTTAAAATATCACAGTTTTTCTCAATACCTGAGGCAATATTTTTGATTTTTGCTTTTTTCATTTTGGATGGTGAGCCCTGCAGGATTCGAACCTGCGACCCATTCCTTAAAAGGGAATTGCTCTACCAACTGAGCTAAGGGCCCATCGAATTTGTATTCTATATAGTTCAAATATTGTAAGCGCAAGTGATTAACTAAGAGTTTTTTTTATTAAGCTGCTCTAAAGTATTTTTAGAAACAAAATTTGAAACATCTCCACCTAGTTTATGGACTTCTTTTACAAAATTAGATGAAATGAATGAGTTTTTTTCAGAAGTCATAAGAAATATTGTCTCTATATCGGGGTTAAGTTGGTAGTTCATGCCTGTCATTTGAAATTCATACTCAAAATCAGATACTGCTCTTAAACCACGTATTATACATGTGGCATTTTGATCTTTAGCAAAAGTTGTAAGTAATCCTGATAATTCAGTAACATTAATTTTTGAATTTAATTCATTTAGAGAGGTGATGTCACTTTTAATAATATTAATCCTTTCTTGAACACTAAACAATGAATCTTTGTTAATATTATTAGCGACAGCTATTACTAAATTATCTACTATTCTTAATGATCTTTTAATTATATCCATATGACCTGCAGTCATAGGATCAAAAGTACCTGGATATATTCCAATTTTATTCATCATTTTCGAATTCTTGTATTCTAGAAACAGAAACAATTCTATCACTTTCCGGAATCTTAAAAATACTTACACCTTTTGTTGATCTTCCAGCTATTCTAATTTGGTTTACATTAACTCTAATTATTTGACCCTTGTCACTAACAAGAATAATTTCATCGTTGTCCTTAACAACAAAACAATCTACAACTTCACCATTTTTTTCTGATGTAATTATACCAGTTATACCTTTCCCTCCTCTATTTGAAATTCTATATTCATAGGCGGATGATCTTTTTCCAAAACCCTTTGATGTTATAGCTACAAGAAATTCCTCATTATTATTTAATTCTTCAAATCCATTTTTAAGTGATGAAGTTTTTTTTCTACTTTCGGATGCTGCTTTTAAGTATTCTTGACGAATGCTCATATCAATCACTGAATGTTTTAAAATTGCTAGAGAAATGATTGTATTGCCGTTATCTAATTTTATACCCCTTACACCTGAAGAATTTAAACCAGAAAATAATCTTAATTTTTCAACTGGAAAACGTAAACATTTTCCATTTGATGAAGAAAGTAAAATATCATCATCTACAGTACAAAGCTTAACACCAATTAATTCATCTTTTTCATCAAGCCTAATAGATACTTTGCCTGAGTCCCTCAATTCTCTTTTTCCACTCTTAGCAACATCAATTAATTTATTTTTTCTAACCATTCCATTTTTGGTTGTAAAAATAACATAAAATTTTTCCCATTGATTTTCATCTAGAGGTAAAGGTAGAAAAGTTGATATTTTTTCAGAATTTTTAAAGGGTAATAAATTAACTATAGGCTTTCCTCTTGCCTTTAAACTAGCTTCAGGCACATCATGAGATTTTAGAGAATAAACTTTTCCTAATGAAGAAAAAACTAAAAGTTTAGTATGAGTATCTGCAAAGTGAATTTCTTTAACAAAATCTTCTTCCCTTGTTGACATACCAGTTTTACCTTTACCTCCTCTATTTTGAGAACGATAATTAGATAATAGTGATCTTTTAATGTATCCATTATTAGAAATAGTTAAAACTATATCTTCTTGTTGAATATATCTTAAATCATCTACTTGCTCATATTCTTGATCAATAATCTCACTACGTCTTTCAGTTGCAAATTCTTTTTTAATTTCAGCTAATTCATTTTCTATTTCCTTTAGAAGAATATCCCTAGAATTAAGTATAGATAGGTAATTTTTAATTTCTAAAATTAAACTTTCTAAATCTTTTTGTATATCTTCTCTTTCTAAAGCAGTTAATTTTTGTAATCTTAATTCTAAAATAGCTTTAGCCTGTGCTTCAGAAAAATTGAAAGTGTTGTTGTTTAACTCTACAGTATCATCCTCAACTGATTTAATAAAATTAAGATTTTGTTTAGATACTTTCCATTTCTTTTTAATTAATTTTTCTTTTGCTTCTTTTGTATCTTTTGAACTTTTTATTAATTCTATAATTTCATCAATATGTTCATTAGTAACAACCAATCCAACTAAAATATGAGCTTTTTCTCTAGCTTTATTAAGATCAAATAATGTTCTTTTTATTATTACTTCTTCTCTGAAATCTAAAAATGAAGATAAAATTTCTTTTAAATTCATTTGTTCCGGCTTACCTTTATTTAAAGCAAGCATATTAGAATTGAATGTAGTTTGAATTAACGTATGTTTATATAATTGATTGAGAATAATATTTGAGTCTACATCTTTTTTTAATTCTATCACAACCCTAACACCGTTTCTATCTGACTCATCTCTTAAATCTGAAATGCCTTCAACAATTCCATTTTTTACAATTTCCGCAATCCTTTCTAATAATTTTGATTTATTAACTTGATAAGGTATTTCATGAAGAATGATTGCTTCACGATCCTTTTTAAAATTTTCAATACTAGTCTTTGACCTAACTACACACCCTCCTTTTCCAGTTTCAAATGCTTCTGTTATGCCCTTTTTACCAATTATTTGACCTCCTGTTGGAAAATCAGGACCAAAAATATATTTTTGAAGGTCTGAAATATTACATTCTGGATTTTTAATAAGATATAAAGATGCGTCTATAACTTCTCCTAAGTTATGTGGGGCAATATTAGTCGCCATTCCAACAGCTATTCCTGATGCTCCATTAACTAAAAGATTTGGAAATTGGGATGGCAAAACTGAGGGTTCTTTTGTTGTATCATCATAATTAGACTGAAACGCAACAGTGTTTTTATCAATATCTTCAACAAGCTTTTCGGATACTTTAGCAAGTCTTGCTTCAGTATATCTCATTGCTGCAGGAGGATCGCCATCTAAAGATCCAAAATTCCCTTGACCATCAACTAACTCTAATCGCATAGAAAAATCTTGTGCCATTCTAACCATAGAATTGTAAATAGCTGAGTCTCCGTGTGGATGATATTTACCCATTACATCACCCACTATTCTTGCAGATTTTTTGTATGGTTTATTAAAATTGTACCCTGATTCACTCATAGAGTACAAAATTCTTCTGTGAACTGGTTTTAAACCATCTCTACAATCTGGAAGTGCCCTACTAACTATTACAGACATTGCATAATCCAGGTAGGATTTTTGCATTTCTTGCTCTAAACTTACTGAAGGTATATTAGTAGGTTCTTGATTCTCGTTATTTGATGTATCTAAATCGTCAGGCACTAAAAAAATCCAAGTTTTCTAAGAAAAATTAAGAATTTTTTATATCAAAAAGCACAATTTAAACCAATATAAATAAATGATAAAGTTATATTAAAAAAACTATATTTTTCAGTAATTAAATAATTATATCTAATAAAAATATTTAAAAAGGGATATCCTCATCTAAATCTTCAGAATCACCTGATTGATTTCCAAAAGAATTTTCCTCAATAGGCTTAGATTGATCCATTTCTTGAGAATTATCAGATATCTGAGAATTATTATTTCTGCTATCTAAGAGGGTTAAATTACAATTATACCCCTGTAAAATGACCTCTGTGGTGTATCTATCATTTCCATCTTTATCTTGCCATTTCCTTGTTTGAAGCTCTCCTTCAACGTAAATTTTAGATCCCTTTTTTACGTATTTTTCTACTATATCAACTAAGCCGTCTCCAAAAACAACAATGTTATGCCAAGATGTTTTTTCTTTTTGTTCTTGAGTATTTCTATCTTTCCATCTTTTTGAAGTTGCAATTGAAAATGAAGCCATTTTAGCTCCAGACTGCATAGACCTAATTTCAGGATCTCTTCCTAAGTTTCCTAATAAAATTGTTTTATTAACACTACCAACCATAAGAATTCTATATATATCCATATAACATATTAACGTTATTAGATAACACTAATATTCATGAATTTAGATAAAATTGTTATAAAAGGTGCAAGAGAGCATAATCTTAAAAATATAAACTTAGAAATACCAAAGAATAAACTTGTAGTAATAACTGGTGTAAGTGGCTCAGGAAAATCAACATTAGCATTTGATACAATTTATTCTGAGGGACAAAGAAAATATGTTGAAAGTCTCTCTGCATATGCAAGGCAATTTCTTCAAATGATGAATAAGCCTGATGTAGATAGTATTGATGGTTTATCGCCAGCAATTTCTATTGAACAAAAAACAACACAAAAAAATCCAAGAAGTACGGTGGGTACTGTTACTGAAATTTATGATTACCTTAGAGTGCTATATGCTAGAGTTGGAGTTCCCTACTCTCCAGCTACAGGTAAACCAATTAAATCACAATCAGTAAGTGAAATGACTGATCTTATAATTAAAAATAATATTGATAAAAGAATTTATATTTTATCTCCAATAGTTAGAGATAGAAAAGGTGAATATAGAAAAGAAATCGAAGATTTAAAAAAAAGAGGTTATCAACGACTTAAAGTGGATAATGTTGTATATGATATTGATGAAGTGCCTTCACTTAAAAAGAATTTTAAACATAATATTGATGTTGTAATTGATCGACTTGTTGTAAAAAAAAATATCCAACAAAGACTGAGTGAAAGTATAGAAGTTGCGTTAACTTTATCAGATGGTTTGTTATATTTAGAAAATCTAGATACAAATAAAATATCGATATTTTCATCAAAATTTGCATGTCCTGTGTCTGGATTTAGTATTGAAGAGATTGAACCTAGATTATTTAGTTTTAATGCACCGCAGGGTGCTTGCTCTGAATGTGATGGTCTTGGAGTTGAAAAATATTTTGATGAATATAAAATTGTACCTGATGAAACTAGATCTATTGCTGATGGAGCTATTAAACCCTGGGAGACTAAAGTATTTGGTTATCAAAAAAAATATTTTGTTGAAACAATAGATAAAATTTTAAAACAATTCAAAGTTAAGAAAAATGTTCCATGGAGTGAAATTCCAAAAAAAGTAAAAAATATAATTCTTTATGGAGATGAAAATAGCGAATTAAATTTTTTATATGATTTTGAAGGAATAATAAACTTTATTGATCGAAAATATGAAGAAACTGAAAGATGGTGGCTTCAATACGAATTAGAAAAATATTTATCTGAAAGAGACTGTGAAGTTTGCAATGGTTACCGTCTTAACGAGAAAGCTTTAGCCGTAAAAATTGATGAAAATCATATTGGTAATATTACTAAAAAATCAATTAGCGAGTGTTTACATTGGTTTTCATCACTTGAAAGTAAACTTGATAAAAATAATAAAAAAATTGCTGAGGGAGTAATAAAAGAAATTAAAGATCGATTAGTTTTTTTAAATAGAGTTGGTTTGGATTATCTATCATTAGCAAGAGCTAGTAAAACTTTGTCTGGGGGTGAAAGTCAAAGAATTAGATTAGCAAGTCAAATTGGTTCAGGTTTAACGGGAGTTTTATATGTTTTGGATGAACCATCTATTGGGTTACATCAAAAAGATAATCAGCAATTAATTGAAACATTATTTAGATTAAGAGATTTAGGAAATACAGTAATTGTTGTTGAGCATGATGAGGATGCAATTAGACAATCAGATCATATAATTGATATTGGTGTTAAGGCGGGAGTTAATGGAGGTCATATAATTGCAGAGGGAGGACTTAAAAAAATACTAAAAAATAATAAAAGTTTGACAGCAAAATATTTGAATAAATCCTTAGAAATAGAAGTTCCAAAAAATAGAAGAAAATTTAATAAAAATAAAGTTTTTAAACTTAATAAAATAAAAACAAACAATTTAGATAATCTTAATATAACTTTACCTTTAGGAAATTTTATCACTGTCACAGGTGTGTCTGGAAGTGGTAAATCTTCTTTAATTATTGATACACTGTATCAAAGATTAGATGAGTATTTTAATAAATCATTAAATAAAGATGAAAGTCGTTTTAACTTTAAAGGTATTAATCATATCGATAAAGTAATTGATATTGATCAATCTCCTATTGGAAGAACACCAAGATCAAACCCAGCAACATATACAGGATGTTTTACTCCAATAAGAGATTGGTTTGCAAACTTAAATGAGTCTAGTGCTAGAGGTTATAAACCAGGTCGTTTTTCATTTAACGTTAAGGGCGGTAGATGTGAGTCATGCGAAGGTGATGGAGTAAAAAAAATAGAAATGCATTTTTTAGCTGATGTTTATGTCGAGTGTGATATTTGCAAAGGTAAAAGGTATAATAGAGAAACTTTAGAAGTAAAATATAAAGATAAATCCATTTCAGATGTTTTAGATATGACTGTTGAAGAAGGTTATAGATTTTTTGATAAAATTCCCGCAATAAAACAAAAACTACAAACTCTAATGGATGTAGGACTGGATTATATAAAAATAGGTCAATCAGCTACTACTTTGTCAGGTGGTGAAGCGCAAAGAATAAAATTATCAAAAGAATTATCGAAAAGATCAACAGGAAAAACACTATATATTCTAGATGAACCAACTACCGGTCTTCATTTTGACGATGTTAAAAAATTACTTAAAATTCTTCATACACTCGTTGATGAAGGTAATACTGTAATCGTTATTGAGCATAATCTTGATGTTATTAAAACAGCTGATCATATAATTGATCTAGGACCTCTAGGAGGTGTAAATGGTGGTCAAATTGTTGGAACTGGTACCCCCGAAGATATTGCAAATAATAAAAAAAGCTTTACAGGTGAATTCTTAAAGAAAATTTTATAAATAAAAGGGAAATAAAATGATAAATCTAGAGTTACCAGATCTACCCTACAGTAAAGATGCTCTAATGCCGTATATGTCGGCTGAAACTTTAGAGTTGCATCATGATAAGCATCACATGGCTTACATTACTAATGGAAATAAGTTTATTAAAGAACAGAACATATCAGATGATAATGTCAATGATATTGTAATTAACTCATATCAAAAAAATGCTCCAGTATTCAATAATGTAGCACAACATATAAATCATGTTCATTTTTGGGAAGTAATGAAAAATAATCCAGATGGTAAAATTCCCTCTGAACTCGAAAATAAGATAGTTGCAGATATTGGTTCAGTTGAAAAAATGAAAGAAGATTTTATAAATGCAGGCATTGGTCAATTTGGATCAGGTTGGTGTTGGTTAGTTCTAAATAATGGAAAATTAGAGATTACTAAAACACCAAATGGAGAAAACCCAATCGTACATGATCAAACTCCTCTACTAGGATGTGATGTTTGGGAACACTCATATTATGTTGATTATAGAAATAGAAGACCTGATTATTTAAAAGCTTTTATCGATAATTTAGTTAATTGGGAAAAAGTTACAGAAAACTTAAATAACGCTTAATCATCTTCATCTTGCGGTCTGAACTTAAAAATTAATAAAGTTGGGACCGCAATAAAAACAGATGAATAAGTGCCAATAATAACACCTATAATCATTGTTAAAGCGAAAGGTCTAATAACCTCTCCACCAAATGTAAACAAAGATACTAAAGCAAGAAGTGTAGTTAAACTTGTCATTATAGTTCTGGATAAAGTATTGTTAACTGATAAGTTAAATAAATCTACTAACTCAAGTTTTTTATATTTTCTTAAATTTTCTCGAACCCTATCAAATATTACAACTGTATCATTAATGGAATAACCAGCAATAGTTAGAATTGCTGCTATTGTTGCTAGAGAAAATTCTACATTTAAAATCGAGAGCAATCCAAGAGTAAATAATACATCATGAGTTAATGCTACAACTGCACCAAAACCAAATTGCCATTCAAAACGCAACCAAATGTAAATTAAAATAGCAATCAATGCAAAAGAGACTGCTTGAAAACCTCGAAATAATAGCTCTGAACTTATTGTGGGACCTACAAATTCAGACCTTCTAAACTCAACAACCTTGTCTTGAATTAAATTTTTTACAGAATTGACTGTTTCAATACTCTCTTGATTACTTTTATTTTGAAGTCTTATTAAAATAATATTCTCATTACCAAATTCCTGCAAGGATACATCACTATAAGAAGAAGATAAAATTTCTCTTAGCTCACCAATTGAAGTATTTTTTGTACTGACTTCAATTAAAGTACCTCCTTTAAAATCAATTCCTAGATTTAAACCCTTTATACTTAATAAGCCTATTGAGATTAATATGGCTAAAATAGAAAAAATTAAAAAATTTCTTCTTAAACCTAAAAAATTAATATTAGGCTCAACGGGAATAATTTTATTTAAACCAAACATTATAGTTTTAATTCCTTTTTATTTGCAAATGATAAGTACATATACACTAAAAAATTTGTAAGCATTAAAGCGGTGAACATTGATGCTATCACACCCAAAGACAATGTAATTGAAAAACCTCTTATTGGACCAGAGCCAAATGCAAATAGTAAAACAGCGGCAATCAAAGTAGTAATATTGGCGTCAAGTATAGTTGACATAGCTCTATCGAAACCATTTTTTACAATCTGATAAACTTTAGTTTCTTTTAAACTCTCTTCTTTAATTCTTTCAAAAATTAGAACATTGGCGTCCACTGCCATACCAATTGTTAATACAATTCCAGCTATACCAGGCAATGTTAATGTTGCACCTATAGTACCTAATAATGAAATTATTATAAATAAATTTACTATTAAAGAAACATTAGCAAGAGCGCCAAAAGTTCCATAAATGAGTATCATAAATATACATACTAAAACCATTCCAATAATAGCAGCAATTTGACCAGCAGCTATAGAGTCTGCTCCTAAACCAGCACCCACTGATCTTTCTTCAACTATTTCTAAAGGCGCTGGCAAGGCACCGGCTCTTAATAAGACAGCCAAATCAGATGCTTCTTGGGCATTAAAGTTTCCAGTTATGATACCTGATCCTCCTGTAATTGCACTATTAATTCTAGGGGCTGTAATAACAACACCATCTAATACAACTGCAAGATTTTTACCAATATTGTTTGTTGTGACTTTACCAAATTTTTGAGCACCTTCTGTATCAAAACGAAATGAGACTGCATGACCTTCTGTTTGATCAAATGAACCTTTGGCATCTACTAAATTTTCTCCACCTACGACTGCTCTTTTATCTAATAAATATTTTGTATTTTCATTATACATGTCTGGAACAATAATTTTGCCAAAAGGAGCTAAGTTGTTTTGAAGAGCAGATACATTATCATTATCAACGATGTGAAAAGTTAGTTTGGCTGTTTTACCTAATAAATCTTTAATTCTTTCTGGGTCTTTTACTCCTGGTAATTGTAAAAGTATTCTCTTTTTACCAGATCTTTGAATTAAAGGTTCTTTAGTTCCAGATTCATCAATTCTTTTTCTAACAATTTCAAGTGATTGCTTAATTGCTGAGTCTTGAATAATTTTTCTATATTCATCATTTAACTTAATACTGAGTTTATTGTTATTAATTTGTAAAGTAACTCCTCTGTACATTTGAAAAAAACTATCTCTAATATCTTTTATCTTCTCTTTATTACTAAAAAAAACAACAACCTCATTTTCCTGAATATTAATTTTTTCAATTTTTACAGCTTGACCTCTAGAAATCAAACGAACACTATCGACAAAATTATCTAATTCTTCTTTATATAAAACATCTAGTTGAACTTCTAATAATAAATATGATCCACCCTGTAAGTCTAAACCTAAATTAATCTTATTTTTTAAAAACCAATTTTCTGAATTTTCATCATAAATAATTGAAGGAATTGCAAAAATTATTCCTAATAAGACTAATGATACTGCTGTAAATGATTTCCAGATGGGATAATTTTTCATTAATAAAAAATTTATTTTTTTCTAGAAAATAAAGAGAAGCCAGATTTACTTTTATTCTCATCATTTGGTGGTTCTTTTTTTTGAACTTCTGGCATTGCATATAAATCTGCAACCATTCCAGATGCAATTTTTATTTCAACATTTTCAGCAACTTCTAAGGTTAATTCCCTATTATCAGCTACCTTATTTATAGTGCCAATAATTCCACCTGAAGTTACTATTTTATCACCTCTTTTGAGATTGGATAGCATTTCTTTGTGCTGTTTAACTTTTCTTTGTTGTGGTCTAATTAATAAAAAATAAAAAACTACAAATATTAATATAAGTGGTAAAAATGTTCCAAAAGCTTCCATAATAGTACCTATGATGATTTAATTTGAGAGATTTATTATACTGTGTAATAAGAAAAATCAAATAAAGTATTTATAATGTTTTTAAGCAATTTTTTATCAAATATTAGACTCTCAAGAGGAAAAGCATTTATTTGGGATAGTAGAATAAAAAACCTGAAAATAATCACTCATTTTAGATTTATAGATCTTGATCTTTTAATTGGAATAGAAAGACAAAAGAAAACAATTTATAATAATACTTTAAATTTTGCTGAAGGAAATTTTACAAATAATGCCTTGTTATGGGGATCAAGAGGTAATGGTAAAAGCTCACTAATAAAATCAGTTTTTAATGAAATAAATAAAAAAAATAATAATTTAAAATTAATACAATTAAATAAAAATAATATTTTTGATATTGAAATTATTTATGAAAAATATGCAAATTTAAATAATTATAATTTTATAATTTTTATTGATGATTTATCATTTGAAAAAATAGATAGCGATTACAAAATAATTAAATCTACTTTAGATGGAAGTATACAAAATCAGCCTAAAAATATTGTTCTCTATGTAACATCTAATAGAAGACATTTAATGCCAAGAGATATGATAGAAAATGAAAGGTCCTCTGCTATTCATACAGATGAAAGTGTTGAAGAAAAAATAAGTTTAAGTGATCGTTTTGGTCTATGGATCGGCTTTCATAATATTTCTCAAAATGATTTTGTGAATATAATTTTTAAGTATTGTGAAAAATTTAACCTTCCTTTTAATGATAAGACTGAAAAAGAAGCAATTAAATGGAGTTTACAACGAGGTAATAGAACTGGTAGATCAGCATGGCAATTTATTATTAATTATGCAGCTGAAAATAATAAAAAAATAGATATTTAATTTACTCAAAATCAAAATTTATTTTTTCTAAACCTGATACTCCGTCCTTTAAATGATAAATATTTACTTGATTAAGCTGTTCAACAAATCCATTAGCTAAAATTGAAGATACGTCTCCATTTTGGCTTATAAAAATAACTTTCTCTCCTATTTGAACATTTTCTTTATACTTTTCAAAAAAATCAGGAAAAAAATTTCCATTATTATCAAATGCTGTTATCTGTATGGCTCCTGGAATTTTATTTTTATTAGTTATTTGATCTTCATTTCTAATATCTATAATTTTAAAATCATCTGTCATTGCTAATTTTAATTGGTACCCATCTATTTCCTTATATGCAGGTGGAATTACTTTTATTACTTCAATATCAAAAATAAGATTTGATTTTGGTGGAATTAAATTTCCTGCACCACTCTCTCCATAAGCTAATTTGTAAGGGATAAATATTGTTCTTTTTCCACCCTCTCTCATTCCAAGTAATCCAGTTTCCCAACCTCGGATTACTTTCCTTACCCCTATTTGAAAATCAAAAAATTGCCCCCTATCGTATGAACTATCAAAAACAGTATTATCCTCGAGTCTACCGATGTAATGAACAGATAATTTTGAATGATTTTTTACTTCTAAACCATTGCCAACAGTTTCATTTAAGATCTTAACTTCGTTAGAAAAAGATTTATAGCTAAAAAAGAAAAGAAATAAAAATAATAATATTTTATACATTAATTTGCTTCCTTTAATTGTTTTATTTGTGAAGGTAATGAAACAATTCCACTTAAAACTATAAATATTGCTCCAATATAAGCATATAAATTCATATATTCATTAAAAATAAATATACCAACTAATGATGACCATAAAACCTGGAGGTAAACTAAACTAAATACTGATGCATAATGTTTTTGCGCAATCTTAAAAGCAGTAGTTGCAAAAAACATTGCTGAATTAATAAATAATGCAGCAGTTGAAATTAAAATAAATTCAAAAAGAGTTACTTTTAATGGATTCATAAAAAATAAAGGTATTGAAATAAAGTGAACAAAAAAACCACCATAAAGAAAATACCCAATATTTGTAGTTACATGATTGTATTTATTTACAATAAATGTTGTAATTGTAATTAATAATACCCCGATAAGCACAATTAGATAATAAAAATTAAAACTTTCAAATCCCGGTTGTATTACAAATAGCACACCTAAAAAACCAATAAACAAAGATATGTAAGTTAAAAAATTTAATTTTTCATTTAGTAAAAAAATAGCAAATATTGTTCCCATCAATGGAGCAGTCATATTTAATGTTGTGAATTCAGGAAGTTTAATTTGTTCAAGTGTTATAAAGGCAAGAAAAGGCAAAGGAATATTTAAAAAACCCCTGAAAATAGGTGGAAAATAATTAGTGCATTTAATATTTTTTTTTAAAGTTCCATTAAAAAATAAATATAATGGGAAACATAAATAAATGGGTATTCCATAAAAGATGAAATGATAAAATTTTACATCTGTTTGGGTTAGGTAGTTTATTATTGCATCATTTGTTACAAAAAAAATTCCAGCAAAAAATAAAAGAATTGAAGAATAAACTATACTTTTTTTCATATAATGAATTGAAGGATTGTATGATAAAAAAAAGTACTTATATTGATACTTGAATGAATACAAATGAAATAAAAACTTATCGACTTATTATTAAAGGAAAAGTTCAGGGAGTGGGTTTTAGACATTGGTTTAGTGATTTAGCAATATCTTTGGGATTAAATGGTTATATTCAAAATAAAGAAAGTAAAGATGAAGTAGAGGCCATAATTCAAGGAGATATGCAAAGTATACTATCTATTACTGAAAAAGCTAAAGATGGTCCTTCTCTAGCTCTAGTTGAAGGAGTTATTCCAAATAGTATCATTAGTAATGTTAAGTATTCAGGTTTTATAGTTAAATACGAAACTTAATTAAAAACTTGCTTTATAGTTTTGTGAAGAGAATTAAATATTTCATCAATTTGATTTTTAGTAATTATGAATTGAGGACACAAAACAATTGCAGGACCTAAAGGTCTGCAAATTAATCCATTATCAATTGATAAATTAGCAACTTTATCTCCCATATTAAGATGACCTTCAAATGGTTCTTTTGTATTTTTATTTTTTACCATCTCTAATGCAGCCATAAGGCCTATACCTCTAGTTTCTCCAATGTGTTCATAATCATTAAATTCATTTAATCTTTCAAAAAAATAGGGTTCCATCAACTTTACATTATCCAGTAAACCCTCATTCATAATTACATCTATTGCTTTCAAAGCAATTGCACAACCGACAGGATGACCACCAGCTGTAAAACCATGTGGAAATTCTTCTGCTTCTTCTGATACTTCAACAAATTTATCTGAAAATTCTTTATTAACTATAACTGCACCCATAGGAAAGTACCCGGCTGTTAAACATTTAGATGAGATAATTATATCCGGTTTGATATTGTAGGTTTCACAACCCCATAAATTTCCTGTTCTACCAAATCCACAAATTACCTCATCTGCGATAAAAGGAATATTAAATTTTTTTAATATAGGCTGAACTAAATCAAAATACGATTTTGAAGGAGGTATACAACCTCCTGCACCTTGAACAGGTTCTGCAACAAAACCTGCAATAGTTTCTGGATTTTCTTTGATGATTTTTTCCTCTAAATTTTTGGCCATCCTAAGAGAAAATTCTTCTTCCGTTTCATTCTCTAATCCATATTTCCAATAATGAGGACATTCAATATGGATAAATTCTTCAGATGGTAAACCAAACTCTTTATTATATGGTTTGGCTGTCATTGAAGAAGCTCCTAAAGTAACGCCATGATATCCATTAATTCTTGTTATAATTTTTCGTCTATTTGGCTTTCCAATTCTTGCATTTAACATCCATAACATTTTGACCATGGTGTCATTAGCTTCAGATCCTGAATTACAAAAGAATACACGACCTTGATCAAAAGGTGATACTTCAATAATTTTTTCAGATAGCTGCAACGTTTCTTCAGACAATCTTCCAAATAAAGAGTGATAACCAGCAAATTTTTCATACTGTTTTTTTGCAACTTCAATTAATCCAGGATGGTCAAAACCAGCACACTGATTCCATAGACCAGAATTCCCATCTAGATATTTATTACCTTTAGTATCGTAAACATATATTCCTTTTCCATAAGAAATAACTAAAGGGCCTCTTTCATTTAATGACTTCAAGTCAGTAAAACCATATAAATGGCTGGAAGTATTTGTTTGTAACATATCAGTTTAAATATTTTTTTTTATTATGAAAAGCAAGATTTTATTTTCAGTTGGGACGATAGGTGTACTTTTTATGATGGCTGGCCAATTATCATTCTCTATAAATGATAGTTATGTCAAACTTGTTGTAAAAAATATAGGTGATGACAATGCATTATATTCTGTAATTTTTTTAAGAGGTTTAGTTACATCAAGTTTATTAGGTTTCTATTTAGTTTTTTTCGAAAAAAAAAATTTAATTAAAATACTATCAATCAAAAGTTTTCATATAAGAGGTTTGTATGAAGTTTTAACGGCATTATTTTTTTTGGTTGGATTAATATTACTTCCAATATCTGAGGTTTATACACTTTTAATGACTAATCCTTTCTTTGTTACAATATTTGCTTTTCTTTTTTTGGGAGAGAAAGTTGGAATAAGAAGATGGTGTGCAGTTATCATTGGGTTTTTAGGTGTTGTAGTAGTTGTAAATCCACAAAATTTTCAATTTAATTATCTTTTAGTTTTACCAATTTTAGCTGCTATTTTTTTAACTATTAGAGATATTGCTACAAAAAGTTTAGCAACTAAATCAAATAGTGTTGAAATTACATTTGTGACAGCATTATTAATTACTGGGTTTGCAGGGTTAGGTTCAATTATTTTTGGTTATCAAGTAAGCGGTGAAGATTTAAATTATATTCTTGCTTCTAGTATATTTGTTTTATTCGGATATTTATTTTCAGTATTAACAGTTTTTTATGCACCACTCTCATTAACCGCCTCTGCAAGATACAGTGTAATTATATTTGGTATGATTTTTGGTTATTTAATACTAGGTGAAACCCCAACTTATAATATGATTATTGGTGCAATAATTATTACTTTAAGTGGTTTATTTGTAATCAAAAGAGAAAAAGAAATAGGTAAAATTAACTAAAAATTTACTGATCCTTACAAAAATTATAAACTTCTTCAACATGACCTTTAACTTTGACTTTATTCCAAGAATTTATAATTTTTCCATTTTTATCCATTACAAATGTAGATCTATCTATCCCAAAATATTTCCTACCATACATAGATTTTTCTATCCAAATACCAAGTTTGTCACAATTTTTTCCTTCATCCGAACCTAGTGGGTATTTCAATTTATACTTATCTGAAAATTTTTTATTCCGATCAACAGGATCTTTAGAAGCTCCTATTACATCAAAGCCAATTTTATTAAATTTTGTTAAATATTTCTGAAAATCTGCAACTTCTACTGAACATCCACCAGTTAACGCTTTAGGGTAAAAGAATAAAACAGTTTTATTCTTTAACTTAGATGAATCAAACTCATTATCGTCTGTTAATTGAAGTTTTATCTTAGGGATTTTTTTCATAATTATACTACTAGTTTAAGACCGTACCCAGCTTTTTTAACTCTTGTTTTAAAATAATTTTTATTAAATTTATTCAAGGTTGGCTTTGTATTTATTTGATTTTCGACTTTAATTCCAGCTTTCTTAATAGAATTAATTTTATTTTTATTATTTGTAATAAGATTAACTTTATTTATTTTTAATAATTTAAGTATTCTAGCTGCAATATTAAAATCTCTTTCATCATCTAAAAAACCAATATTATGATCAGCGTCTATTGTATCCATACCTCTTGCTTGAAGAGAATAGGCTCTCATTTTATTAGCTAATCCTATTCCCCTACCTTCTTGTTCTAAATATAATATAATTCCACCATTATTTCTAACCATGTAATTGATTGATTGATTTAATTGTTCACCACAATCACATTTTAAAGAATGAAAAATATCACCTGTAAAACAAGCTGAATGTATTCTTAAATTAACAGATTTTTTATTTATTTTTTTAGGATTAACAACTATCGCTACATGCTTATCAGATCCAATATATGATTTAAATATTTTAAAATTAGAATTTTCATTTTTTGGTAGTGGAACTTTTGCACTAGAAACTAATTTGATACTTTCACAAATTAATTCATTTTGCTTCAATAAATCTTTGTAATCGAATATTAAAATTCCATTTTTAAATCCAAATTCATTTATATTTTTGTAATATTTTTTATTAATTTTTTTAAAAACTAGCGATGGTATCATTTTAGCATTTTTGGAAAGATCAATACAAACATTATGAAAATTTTTAGATTTGAATTTTTTAATATTGGTAAATTTAATTACTTTATTATTGCTAAGAGGATTGACGAATAAATTTATTATTTGATTTACATCTGTTTTGGGATTTATCTCAAAAAAAATATTACTTTTAATATTCTTATTAAAAATTGATTGAGCTTTTTGTTTAGTAATAAGTAGATATTTTTCGTTAATTAAGTGCTTATTGAATTGATTAAAAATTTTACTTTGGGAATGCTCTATATTAAAGAACATCCAATATTCCTTGTTATTCTGAATTATTAAGGGTCTTCCCGTCCTGAGTTCGTTAATTGCCCTATCTATTATAGTTCCTGTATTAGATTTGAAACTCATTAAAACTTTATATAGATATAATTGAAATAAAAACAAATGATTACATCAAAAAATATAGGAATTTTACTAGATTTTATAAAAAATTCTAAAAAAAATAGTGATTTATATTTATTGATTAAAAAAAATAGTATTTCTTTATCATCAAAAAGAAAAAGTAACTTTTACTTAAAAAATAATAATCTAGAATCTAAAATTAATATAAATAAATTTTATCAATCAATCTTAAATATCCTTATCCCGATACTAAAAAAAAATCAAAAATTAGTTATAGCGCAGATAGGACAAAGTATTGACGGTAGAATTGCATTAAATAATGGTAAATCACATTATATAAATAATCCCAAGAGTATTATTTATCTACATTGTTTACGAAGTATCAGTGATGCAATTATTGTAGGCTCAAATACCATTAAAAAAGACGATCCCCTTTTAACAACTAGAAAAATAAAGGGTACAAATCCAAAAAGAATTATTATCGATGGCAGTCTTTCACTAAATAACAAATATAAAATATTTAATGACGGTAATGAAAATATAATTTTCACAAAAAGTAAAAAAAATATTAGACTGAATAATTCAACAATAATAAGATTAAAAGAAAAAAATTTTACTAAAAACTTTATTACCCAAATAAAAAAACTTAAATATAAAAATATTTTAGTAGAGGGAGGATCAAAAACTATTTCAGAATTAATAAATAATAAATATATTGATATTCTTCAATTTATGATTGCCCCAATATTAATAGGTTCTGGAATTAATTCATTAAATTTAAAAGAAATTGCAAATCTCAATAAAGCTATCAGACCAAAACATAATTTTAATGAATTAGAAAATGAAATTATTGTTAATTTATTTCTTAATAGCTAAAAAATCTGTATTATTTAAAATAAATCTAGAATTTTTTTCTATAATACTCTTTAAACGAAATTTTAACCAATCATCAAAGTTACGTTTATTTTTTTGAATAATTTCTCTACAAAAATTTAAGAAATAAATTTGAAATTCATAATTTTTACTAACATCCCATGTAGAGTCTAAAACATATGTTTTGTGAGTCTTTATAAATACTTTATTGATTAATTCAGTACAATCTGGTCCAACGGCCAATTCCCCTATTCCTTTGTCAGATTTTTGATCTTTATTAAAAATATTAAGAATTTTTTTATCATCCTTGTGTTTTGGAAAAAATTTAAAATTACCGTTATAATTTAAAGCAAAATAGATAATTTCCGTATCAAGATTTAATTTATGAAAATTTTTAAACCATGGTTTTGGAAGAATATCTAAAAAAGCAGATCCTGTAACTAAATTGTAATCATTAAAATTTATTTTTTCTAAATTATTAATTACATCAACAATTTTAAAATTAGTTTTTTTTATTTTAGATGATAGTTTTATATTTTTTTTAAAATAATTTGTTGATTGATGTGATATGTCTACAAAAGACCAATATTGATTATTTAATAATCGTGACTTAAGAAATCTATAATTAGATCCAGCACCTGAACCTAAGTCAACTATTCTAATATTTTTTTTATTTTTAAAAAATTTATTAATTAAATATAATATTCTTTGGTTTCGTGAATTTCTATCGACAGTTTCTCTGAGATTTAACCATTTATTTTGAAATTCATGCATATTAAATTAAATTAACAAATTTCTTAGCTGACTCTAGAGGAGTAAGAAGATATCTTTTATTTTTATGAATATCAATATTTAGTTTTTTAAAATTTTTTTTATTTAATATATTTTTAATAATTATTTTTCTAAGATCATTTACTTCAAATTTTTTGAAATAAATAACACCCTTTTTTCCTAGTGTATTTAAGATAGTATTAGTAAAAAAGGTTATAATTGGCTTTTTAATTATTAATGCATTTGCTAAAGACATTCCAAAACCTTCATATTTACTTACCGAGATGTAACAATCTGTTTTAGAATATAATTTAGCTAATTTTGTATCTGAAATAGTACCGTGGAATATTATTTTTCTGTTCATTGAATTTTTAGAAATAAATTTTTTAAGTTTTTTGTAATAAACTATATCTCTTGAAGTATCACCAACAATTTCTAAAATAAAATTATCTAAAGGCTTTAGAACTTTTAATAAAAAAAAATAATTTTTTCTATTAATTATACTTCCACATGTTAAAAGATGAATTTTACTATTATTTTTAAAATTATAATTTGCTAGTCTTTCTATACCAGGTTCAACTACAGATATTTTATTACTTATAACCTTAAATTCATCTATCAATAAATTTTTTGTATTTTTAGAAGTCACAATAAATTTATTTATTTTTTTGAAATTTTCTTTTTCTAATCTCAAGAATTTTTTTGACCTTTGACCTTTAAATTCAAGATATAAAGGATGATGTATTAGCGCGATAACATTATAAGTAAGTATTTTTTTAAAAATGGAATACATTCCTTCCAATGCTAATCCATCTATAATAATTTTAGAGTCAGGATCAATTTTATCTAAAATTTTTAGAAAATATTTTATATCGTTATTTGTAGGAAAAGGATAATTTTCACTTAGCGCAATTGGTCTAATATTTATATCTCTTATCTTTGCATATTCTAGGATATTTTTTTCATAAATATATCCGCCAGTTTTTGCATTAATATTTCCTGGATAAACGAAATAAATATCAGATTTATTTTTAGATAACCTCTTTTTCATATGATGCCCATGCAACATTTGATTCTTGCAAGGTTATTTTAATTTTTTTTATAGATTTGTAATCTTCAGAGAATTCATTTCTTAGTCTATTCAAGATCTTATTGCAAATATCCTCTGCTAAAAACTCTGTTGAGGTAATTTTTCCCTTAAATTCATCAATTTCATCTAAATTTTGATAATTATATATTTTAAGAATATCTTTTAAAGTCTTGGACACTATTCCTAAATCCATAATAATATTGTATTTATTAAGTTTATCAGTGAAAAATTCTGCATCTACTAAATA
Source organism: uncultured Alphaproteobacteria bacterium (assembly GCA_902575375.1). Taxonomy (GTDB): domain Bacteria; phylum Pseudomonadota; class Alphaproteobacteria; order HIMB59; genus CACPNW01. Next base: position 14,413 of record CACGRD010000006.1, on the reverse strand, counting down.
TGTAGCTCCATGCATATTTTGGGCTGGTCCAAATACTTCTCCAGGTAAAGAATGAGCTATTAGAATATTTTCTCTTACTTTTATCGAATACATAATTAATATTTAACTAGATGCATTATTGTATCCTTATTTTGAAGGATTTTATAGTAATCTTTTTCTAAATCAAAAAAATTACTTTCACTAGTAATTAATTTTTCTAATTTTGAATTTTTTAAAGATTTAATTGCTAATTTTAATCTCCTCTCAAAATCATATTTATTTTTCATGTATTTTGGTATTTTAGATACCTGTGAGCTAATAATTTTTAATCTTTTGGAATGAAAATACCCACCTAAGGCAACTTCTCCTTTATTTTTACCATACCAACTAGCTTCTACTATTTTTCCTTCGATAGTTAATTTTTCCATTAATGAATTTAAAACTTTATAATTAGCTGTGGTGTTTATTGCCACATCTATTTTCTCAATCTTTCTTATATCAATAAAATTTAATCCTAAATAATTGGCAATTTTTCTTTTATTTTTATTATTATCAAAAACATAAATATTTTTATATCCATTAATTTTGAAAAAAAATGCAGTTAATAATCCTACAGAGCCAAGCCCTACAATTAGAATTTTGTTATTACTTTTAGATTGAGCGTCCCAAAAGATATTAATTGCTGTTTCCATATTTGCAGTTAGAATATATTTTCTCAGATTTCCTTTTGGTAGAAAAATTAAATTTTGAATAGAAATTTCATATAAATCTTGATGAGGATAAAGACTAAATATTTTTTTATTTATATATTTCCTTGGACCATCGATAATATTCCCAACATTTATATAACCGTATTTTATAGGTAAATTAAAAGAACCCACTTGAAAAGGTGCTTTCATTAATTCAAACTGATCCTTACTTACGCTTTTAGATGAAACTAATTTTTCAGTTCCCTTGCTAATACCTGAGTAAATAGTTTTAACTAAAACTGTTTTGTTATTTTTATTATAAACAAGTTTTTTTTGATAAATTTTAGCTTGTTTTTTTTTATCAATCCATAAAGAATAAGATTTCATAATTTACTTATAAATGTATAATAAAAAAATGCTAACAAACTTTTGGGAAGAATTAACAACAAATGAAATTAAAAAAATAAATAAAAAAACAGTTTTAATTTTCCCATTTTCATCAATAGAACAACACGGTCCCCATCTTCCATTAAATACCGATAAAAAAATTCTTGAAGGAATATTATTAGAATTTAATAAAAAATATAATTCAAATAAATATTTAATTATGCCTGAAATATATTTTGGTTCAGCTGCTGAACATACAGATTTTGATGGAACAATAAGTATTGATTCATTGGAATTTATATCGCACTCTTTATCAATTTTAGAAAATGTATGTAAATTGAAATTTAAAAATATATTACTTTTAAATAGCCATGGTGGACAAATTAGCCATATAGATATTATTGCTAAAGAATTGAAATCAGAATTTAAGATAAACATAGTAAAAGGTACATATTTTTTATTTGATCAATTTAAAGGAATTATATCAAGTAAAGAAAAAGACTTTGGTTATCACGGTGGAGAATTTGAAACATCTATTATGTTATATTTATTTCCAAACCTAGTTAGGCAATCTAAAATTTCTAAACATAGATTATCTCCCGATTATTTATCATCTAAAACCATTTCTTATGAGAAAAATATTAAGAAAGCTTGGGTAACTAAAGAATTAAGTAAAAGTGGAATTATTGGAGATCCAAGAAAATCCAATGCACAGATAGGAAAAAAAATAATTAATAGAGTAACACAAAAATTAAATAAAATAATAAATGAGATGTTTTAGATTTTTTTTTATTAGGAATTAAATTAAAAAAATTTTTTGTATACCTCATTGTACTCACAATCATATACCTCACAGTTATCCAGCATATATTCAGTTATTTGACTTAAGAATGTACCATGACTAACTAATACAATTTTTTGTAAATTAAGGTTTTTGATAGATAGCAGAAAAGACCTTAATCTCATTTTAATATCATTGTGAGACTCTTGTATAATTTTTTTTTCATTAATAGGTTTGTTATTATTCCACCAAAAATCATTTAAATTATTAAAATCAAAATCATTAAATTCTTTTTTTAATTTTTTTGGTTGTCTTCCTACATCACATGAGTGGTACAAATGTTCTCTTATTAATGGTTCAATTACAGGTTTATTAGATGGAAAAACAATAGAGAATGTTTCCAATGTTCTTGTTAAGGGAGAACAAAAATAATTATCAAATTTGAGATTTTTAATTGTATTATTTAATTTTTTTGCTTGCTCAACTCCTCTTTGAGTAATTCTTGCATCATAATAATAAGTTGGATTATCTAAATCTGATGCTGCATTAGCTTCTGACTCTGCATGTCTAATAAGATATAATTTCATTTTTTAAATATATATACGATAAACGTTCATGCATCAGTAAGTATAAAACTTAGCTTTATTTACGCGAAGAAACGGCCAATAACAATGGCACAATCATAACTAAGGTTGTTATGACTGATGGATTAAATAACCAATAAAGAACACCTAGAGAAAATATTAACATCCAGAATTCATTTTTATATAAAAATTTCATTATTTTTTAATTATATTAATTCAAATTATTTTCTACTAATACTTTTTTAACAGTTTCACCCATTACAGAAGGGTTTTTGGAAATTGTAACCCCACACTCTTTAAGAAGTTCTACTTTTTCTATTGCGCTTTCACCATAAGCAGAAACAATTGCACCAGCATGACCCATCACACGACCTTTAGGTGCAGTTAGTCCTGCTATATACGCAATTACGGGTTTACTCATATTTTCTTTAGCAAATTGTCCAGCTTCAACTTCTTGTGGACCACCTATTTCACCTATCATTAAAACTGCAATAGTTTCATCATCATTTTCAAATTTTTCAATTATATCTCTAAAAGAACTTCCATTTATTGGATCGCCTCCTATACCCACACTTGTTGAAACACCAATTTCCAAATCTTTAAGTTGTTGTGCAGCTTCATATCCCAAAGTGCCAGATCTACTAACTATTCCTATTTTACCTTCTTTGTAAATATGACCAGGCATAATACCTAACATAGATTTACCAGGGCTAATTATTCCTGCACAATTCGGACCTACTAATCCCATTTTTTTATCTTTTGGATATCTTCTCATGTATCTTTTTATTTTAACCATATCATGAGAAGGAATACCGTCAGTAATAGCCACACAGGTCTTAATACCTGCATCAGCAGCTTCCATTGCTGAGTCAGCTGCAAATGCTGGTGGAACAAATAAAATTGATGTTGATGCTCCAGTTTGATCTACAGCTTCTTTAACAGTATTAAAAACAGGAAGATTTAAATGAGTCATGCCACCCTTACCAGGTGTTACCCCGCCAACAACGTTAGAACCATACTTAATCATTTCTTCGGCATGAAAACTTCCAATTTTTCCAGTGAATCCTTGGACTAAAATCTTTGTATTTTTGTGAATGATTATAGACATGATTATCCAAGAGCCTTCACTGCTTTATTTGCTGCATCTTCTAAAGTTGATGCTTCAATGTAATTTATATTGCTTTTTTTAAGTATTTCATTTCCCTTTTCGACGTTAGTTCCAGCTAAACGTATAACTAAAGGATGTTTAATTTCAATTTTTGATAAAGCTTGAACAATTCCTTCTGCAACCCAATCACATCTGTTAATTCCTGCAAAGATATTAACTAATATTACCTTAACTTTTGTGTCCATAGAAATTAATTTAAAAGCTTTAACTATTTTTTCAGGCGTTGCACCTCCGCCAACATCTAAAAAATTTGCAGGTTGTCCACCAGCAAGTTTTATCATATCCATAGAAGCCATTGCTAAGCCTGCACCATTAATAATATTACCAATATTCCCATCTAAGCTTACATAATTCATTCCTCTGTCAGAAGCATAAACTTCATTTGAATTTTCTTGTGTTTTATCTCTAAGTTCTGCAATTTCGTCTCTTCTAAACATCGCATTATTATCAAAACTCATTTTACAATCTAATGCTAATATTTCATCTTGGTGTGATACAACTAATGGGTTAACTTCAACCATTGTTGCATCAAGCTCACTAAAAGCTTTATAACAACCGATAATTGTATTTGCAGCTCTTGAGATCAATTTGGATTCAATTCCTAAACCAAAAGCTATTTCTCTTGCTTGAAACTGTTGAATACCAACTGCTACTTCTATTTTAGATCGTATAATTGTTTCAGGTTTTTCTTTTGAAATTTCTTCGACACTCATTCCACCTTCTGTTGAGGCTACAACCATTATACTTTCTGAAGATCTATCAAACACTAAACCTAAATATAATTCATGTTTGATATCAGTTGCTTCTTCAATATAAATTCTATTTATTATCTTCCCCTCTGGACCAGTTTGGTTTGTAATTAATTTTTTACCTAACAATTTATCAGTTGCATCAGCAACTTCTAACGGAGAATTACATATTATAATTCCTCCCGCTTTACCTCTAGCACCAGAGTGAACTTGCGCTTTTACAACCCATTTAGAACCACCAATTTCTCTCGCTTTATTTTCTGCATTTTCTGGACTATAAACAATACCACCAGTGGGAATTTTAACACCAAAATCGGACAATATTTTTTTTGCTTGATATTCGTGTATATCCATTACTTACTTTCAATTAACTTATTAATATTTACAATATTTTCAGCCATTCTTGCAGATGCAGCATCGATCATTCTTCCATCAAGCTGAGCAGCGCCCTTTCCTTCAGCAGCTGCTTTTTCTAATTCTAATAATATTCTTTTTGCTTTATCTATTTCTTCTTTGGGCGGAGAAAAAACTTCATTAGCTAAATCTATTTGCGATGGATGTATTGCCCATTTACCCTCAAAACCAATTGCTGCCGCTCTTTTTGCTGCATCAAGATATCCTTGTTTGTCATTAAAGTCTCCAAAAGGTCCGTCTATTGCTCTTAAGCCATATGATCTACAGGTCATTACTAAAGTTGATAAGCCATGATGCCATTGATCACCAGGGTAATCAGGATTTAAACCTCCTATGACAACAGTTCTTGCTCGCATACTTGCAGCATAATCTGCAACTCCAAAGTGTAATGCTTCTAGTCTAGAACTTGATGTTGCAATTGATTGGATGTTAGACATGCCTAGTGCTGTTTCAATTAAACATTCTAAACCTATTCTATTTTTAAATTTTTTATTTTGTTCAATTTGATTGAGCATACAATCAACCAAATATACATCAGATGATGAACCTACTTTTGGAATTAATAATGTATCAATCTTATCACCGACCTCTTCTATAATTTCAATCACATCACGATACATATAGTGTGTATCCAAGCCGTTAATTCTTATAGAGATTGTTTTACCTTCTTCTCTCCAATTGTATTCTTTTATTGCATTTATAACATTTTTTCTTGCATCAATTTTATCATTTGGGGATACTGCATCTTCTAAATCTAAAAAAATATAATCGGCATTTGATTTTAATGCTTTTTCAAACATCCTTGGATTGGATCCTGGAACTGCCAATTCACTTCTGTGTAATCTAGATTTTGCAGGTTTATAAAATAAATGGCTCATTAAAAAAAATTTATATATTTGATTAATATTATAAAAGCGATAAAAAAATTTAAATATTATAAAGATATTTCTTTAAGGCAATTTTCATCATTATTTTTTGGATTATTTACAATTTTTGATACTGGATAAAAGTCTAAATCATCCTCGATAACACTTTTGTTTTTATGTAGAAATTCATTTTCATTATCGTTAAGAAAATTAAGACCCTCATTATGAGACATAATAAGAGGCATTCTATTATGTATATGGGAAAGATTTTCATTTGCTTCCTTAGTAATGATACAGACAACATTCATTTTTTTATTATCTCTTATTTCTTCCCTCCAAATTCCACCAAAAAAAAATAATTCATTTCTAGGAATTGAAATTAAATAGGGTTGTTTTTGATTATTTATATTTTTCCATTCATAATACCCATTTGCAATAATAAGACATTTTCTTTTAGTAAATGATTCTTTAAATAAATATTTATCATTAATCGTTTCAATTCTTGCATTAATAACAAATTGAGTAACATTATTTTGTTTACTAAAAAAACTATAACTCCAAATAAAAGTATCTATTAAAAGTTTGTGATTGTTTTCATAAATAATATTTACGATATTAGAAGGTGATATATTGTAAGACTTATGTGCGTAATTTAAAACTTCTGAGTTAGGAAATAGTTTTGTAATTTTTTCTTTATCTTCAGTGCTTGTAAATCTTCCGCACACTATGATGCTTGTGATAAAGGCATTGGTCTAGAAACACCGACAGTCATCCAGCAATCTTTAAACTCACCATTTTGCTCAACTTTTTCTACTGTCCATTCGAAACCATATTTTTTCCCATTACTATCTGTAAGCTCTACAAAGTAATATGAACTTTTTTCTTGTTCTTGAACAGGAATTATATTGTGTTCTAAGTGATCAATCATCATTGCGTAAGATGGATTTTTAATCATCCTAATAAAATTGTCTAGAGGACCTGTGTACATTCTATTATTTGGATGTGCAAATTCCCAAGTTTGTTCAATACCGGCATCGTCAAAAGGTAAATTATTTTTTTGTAGTGCTTTTAATTGAATTGAAATAACTTCTTTAGGGCCAATTGAAGGGTCTGGTTTTATCATTTCTCCATAAACATTTTTTGATAAAAAAATAAACAGACTAAACAATATAATTTTGTGCATATTTTTAAAATAGTGTAATTACAATTTAAGGCAATATGTATATTTATGATTTTATCCAAGGATTAATAATTGGAGGAACATTAATTATAGCCATAGGACCTCAAAATTTATTTGTAATACAGCAAGGGCTTAAAAAATCTTATGTTTTTACAGTTACTCTATTTTGCAGTCTATCAGACAGTTTACTAATTATAATTGGAATATATCTATCTAATTACATTGTTCAAATTAATCCAAGTATTATAGGAACAATAAAAGTATTAGGTGGAATTTGGCTTATATTTTATGGATTAAATAAAGTTATAAAATTAAATCAAATTAAAGATATAAATAAAGAATTAAATATAATTAACGAATATGGAAAAGTATTAATTACCTTATTCCTTATTACATACGCAAATCCTCATGTTTATCTAGATACAATTATTTTGCTGGGATCATTATCTACAAATTTCAATGATCAATTTTCATTTGGCGTTGGAGCAATTTCAGCTAGTTTTTTGTTTTTCTTTTCTCTGGGATATATGTCAAAGGTTTTATCAAAATATATTTATTCAAATAAAACTTGGTTTTGGATTGATCTAACCATTGGTCTGCTAATGATTAGTTATGGAATATATTTTATAATTTTTTAAAGAAAGTATCTAAGTTTTTACATACCTGATCAACATTTAATTTTGTAAATACAAGAGGTGGCTTTATTTTAATAACATTGTCATAAGGTCCATCAGTGCTCAACAAAATACCTTGATTTCTCATATAATTAATAAGCAATTTAGCTAATTTTTTGTTTGGTTTAGACACATTATTATTTTGAATAATATCTATTCCTAAAAAAAGCCCCCTACCTCTAACTTCACTAATATATTTTTTATATTTAAGTTGGATTTTTTTTAATTCTTTTAAAAAATAATTACCAACTAACAAAGCATTTTTTTGTAATTTATTATGATCAATAGTCTCTAATACTGCTTTACCAATAGCGCAGGAAACGGGATTACCACCGAATGAATTAAAATATTCCATCCCATTATTAAAAGTTGAAGCTATTTTTTCTGTAGTTATAACAGCAGCTATAGGGTGACCATTACCCATAGGTTTTCCTATGGTTACTATATCAGGAACGACATCATGCTCTTCAAATGACCAAAAATTTCTTCCAACGCGTCCAAAACCAGTTTGTACTTCATCAACAATACATAATGCATTGTTTTTTCTAATTTCTGAAAATATTTCTTTTAAATAATTTTTTGGAAGAATTACTTGACCACCGCAACCAAGTATACTTTCAGTAAAAAAACATGCAATTTTTGTTTCTTTAATTTTATTTCTAATTACTGTTTTAGCTTCATCTATATATTTTTGAATCCAATTTGAATTTTGATATCTCCACTTACCTCTTAAAGGATCAGGCATATCTAATACGTGAACATAATCTTTTTTACCTAAACCACCCTTACTATTAAATTTGTATGGACTTAGATCAATTAAAGAATTGGTATGCCCATGATAAGCATTGTCCATCACAAAGACATCTTTTGCACTAGTATAAGTTTTAGCTATTCTATAAGCTAAATCATTAGCTTCAGATCCTGTACATACGAAAAATATCTTATTTAATTTCTTTGGAAACTTACTTAAAAGTAATTCACTATAATCGTTAATTGTATCGTAAAGATATCTCGTATTAGTATTAAGTTTTAAATTTTGCTTAGTCATAGCTTCATGGACATAGGAATTTGAATGCCCAACATGGGAAATATTATTTACACAATCTAAGTATCTCCTGCCATATCTATCAAAAAAATACTGATCTTTAGCTTCAAGCATATGAAGAGGTTTCTTGTAAGAAATTGATAAATTATCTGAAATATTTTTTCTTCTTTTCTTTAAAGTATCTTTAAAATTATTATTATTATTATTATAATAAAAGGATTTTGGAATTCGTAGAATTAAATTTGGATCAGGTGAAATTTTATTCCAAATATTGAATAAAAATTCTTCACCTACTCCTGGAAAATTCTTATCATGTCCTAATAAATCTAAAATAATTTGAAAATGTAAATGTGGTAACCATTTTCCATTTTCATTAGAATTACCAATTTTACCAATCCATTCACCTTTCTTAATTTTCTTTCCAATTTTTAGTTTTTGAAACATTATTTTGGATAAATGACCGTACAAAGTATAAAATTTATATTTTTTAAAACTATGTTCTAAAACTAGAGTAGGACCATAGTCATATTTAAAATTATTATTTTTTAAAATTACAATTTTACCATCTATTGGAGCAAATAAATCTGCTCCCTGTTCAATAAAAATATCTATTCCTAAATGAATATTACGTCTTTCATTCGTATTTAATTCAGAAATAAAGTTAGGTCCCTTATAAACTTTTCTTTTTTCATTGTATAAACCTATACCTATACGAGAATTATCTTCTTTAAATATTTTATTTACTCTTTTCTTAAGCGAACTATTATCTGGGTTACCTTTTAATAAAGTTGAATCAGAACTTAATTTTAAGATAGATTTATTTTTATCAAGTAAATTAAATTTAAAAATATTACCAAAGTTGAATTTATTTATATAATTTATAATTTCATTATGATGGTGAATAATATCAAAGCCGCATATTTCGCGAACAATATATATTAAAAAATTTATAGGAATTTTGTCTAATTTTTCTAATAAAGACCATGCATCTTTCTCACTAATACTTAAGTATTGATTGGATGGATATTTAATTTTTTGTTTTTTTGCCATTACAACAGTAATCATAAGTCTTGACTTACATAATGATATTAATGAATTAATTTCATCCTCATTAATAGAAAACTGTTTATTGTACTCTGTTATTATATTTTTAAGTGTAAGATAAATATTATCATTATTCATTAATGCATATGAAAGGCATATAGCTAAATCATTTATTGTTGGAGAATAAATAGAATCTCCATAATCTAGTAAGCCACAAACATTGTTTTCTTTAATAACAATATTATAATTATTTGGATCTGAATGAGTTATTGAATATCTTAATTTATTTAAATTATTTTTTACAAATTTTTCATATTCTGAAAAACATTTTAATAGAATTAATTTTTTTGAACCAGTAAAAATATTAATTTCTTTTTTAATCCATTTTATATTTGATGGATCCCAAATAAAATTTCTATGGGCATTTATATCGTTAAATGCTTTCAACTTAGTTGATACTTTTCCAAGTAACTTACCTAAAGAATTTTCAATTTTATCGTTACTTTTTATATCTCCATACATTCGCCCTTCAATATAAGATAATATCCTAACAAAGCATTCTCTATTTTTTTTATCTAAATATTTTACAATCTTTGTATGGTGTATTTTTGGTATAAAAGATTTAAGACTAAGATCACTTCGTAAATAATTAATTAATCTATCTTGGTATTTTAATATATTTATTTTTTCTGATGGGTTTGAAATTTTTAATACATATTTTTTTTTATTATTTATGAGTATAATAAAATTTATATCCCTTTCACTATCAAGTTGTTTAATTTTCAGTAATTTATTTCTTAAGAAAGAAAAATTAATCTTTAACCATTTAATTAAATGTTTATTATCAATAATAGGTGGATCAACATCAAAAACTGACATAAAAGGTGTATAGTTCATAATGCTGAAATCTAAAAACATTTTTGTTTGTATTGGGGCAATTCATCACGATTATTTATTAAATCTTAAAAAAAATATTATTAATTTTAGATCTAATCAAATTACACAAAAAAGCAGAATTGGTGGAGTAGCGTACAATATTGCAGAATTGCTTTCGAATTTTGTTGATGTTAACTTTTATAGTTTAGCTATCGATGAAAAGATTAGAAAAAAAATTTCAAAAAAAATATATTTTCATCAACTGAATAAAAATTATGCAGATAGATACTATTTAGCTTTATCAGATAAAAATAATAAATTTTTATTAGGATTAGCTAACACAGATGAATATGAAAATAATAAATCTTTAAAAATACCAAACATCAAGAATAAAAATATAGTATTTGATCTAAATTTTTCTAAAACCTATTTGGAAAAATCAATAAATAAACTATCAAAAAAAAATAAAATTATAGTGTGCGCAACATCAGTGCATAAAGTAATTAAAATTAAAAGGATTATAAATAAAATTGATTTTATATTCTTAAATAAAGCAGAGTTACTTAAACTTTCAAATTCTTCAAATATAATAGTAGGTGTAAAAAAAATATTAAAACAAAATAAAAAAATAAAAATAATTACTACTAATTCAAAAAATAATGTAATCTTTGGAAGTAATGAATTTATAAAAAAAATAAAACCCCCATCAATCAAAGTAGGAAACGAAAATGGAGCTGGAGACGCACTAGCAGCTATGATGCTGTATTTGTTCAGTATAAATGAAAAAATGAATTATATTCTGAAAACTTCTGTAGCATGCGGATCTTATTATGCTAGTGGTAAAAGTCTAAAAACTAAGAGTGATTTTTTAAAAATTAAAAATCTTTCTAAAAAAGTGAGTGTACAATAGTATGTTTGAAATATTTGAGATAAGTAAAAAAGTCCAAGAAGCAATAAATAGAAAAAAACCAATAGTAGCTTTAGAAAGTACATTGATTAGTCATGGATTGCCCTATCCAGAAAATATTAAAGTCGCAAATGAGTCTATTAAGGCTGTTGAAGATAACGGTGCAATTGCTGCAACAATAGGAATAATTAGAGGTAAGGTTAAAATAGGATTATCGCAAGAAGATATACAAATATTAGCAAAAGAGAAAAATGTACAAAAAGTTTCAAACCACAATATAAATTTATCAATATTTAATAAAGAAAATGCTGCTACGACAGTAGCAAGTACAATTTCTATAGCTTCTAAATTTCAAATAAGATTTTTTGCAACAGGAGGAATTGGTGGTGTGCATCTAAATGCTGAAAATACCAATGATGTATCTGCAGATCTATATGCACTTTCTGAGAATTCAAATTTTGTAATCTGTAGTGGTGCTAAATCTATTTTAGATTTAAGTAAAACAAATGAACTTCTCGAAACTTTAGGAATTACAAGAATTGGTTATCAAACAAATTATATGCCTGGTTTTTGGTATGAAGAAACAGAAAATAAAGTCGATAATAAATTTGATGAAATTCATGAAATTTCTTCTTTTTTAAAACTTAATGAAAATATAGAAAATAAAAAATCAATTCTCATATTTAATAAAGTTCCATTTGAAAAAGCGCTTAATAAAAATGATGTAGAAAAATGGATTAATAATGCAACAATAAAAGCTGATAGAAATAATATTAGTGGAACTTAATTAACCCCGTTTCTTATAAAAGAAATTAACGAACAATCAAAAAATCAAACTCTAATTGCTAATGTATCTTTAATAATTAATAATGCAAATTTAGCTGGAAAGATTGCAAAGAGTTTTTATACTTAAGGTAATAACGATAATTTAGCTTTAAGTAATTGAAAAAATTTTTCATCATTAGCTTCATTCATAACAAAACAATTTACTGGTCTTTTAGTAACACCAAGCCAATCAACAACGGTCTCCCCTCTTGTTAATTCAGAATTTTCTTCAACTGTGACATTAACTTCTTTTCCACTAAAAATTGATGGATCTAATAAATATGCAATGACACATGGGTCATGCAAAGGCGTTTCCTCAGTTTCGTACAATTCTTTATGAAATATTGTATAAAATTCCATTAGTTCTCCAAAAAACTTAGAACTTTTATTTTTATTCTCATTCATTGATTTGATAATTTTTGAATTTACATTGACCTGATGAGTAACATCTAAACCCATCATTGTTAAAGGAATACCTGATTCTAAGACAATATTAGCTGCATGTGGATCCACATAAATATTAAATTCAGCTGAAGGTGTGGTATTTCCTAAGCACATAGCAGCCCCACCCATAAAAACTATTTCTTTTATATTTTCTTTAATAGACGGATCTTTTTTTAAACTTAAGGCAATATTTGTAAGAGGTCCTGTTGGACATAAATAAATTTGCTCTGTTGAAGATTTACAAGTTTCTACTATGAAATCTACTGCATGTTTTTCTTGAGGTTTATAATTTGTATCTTTTATTATAGGATCACCTTTTTTATCTAATCCGGTTTTTCCGTGAACATATTCAGCTGTAAATAATTCATAATGAATAGGTTTATTTGCTCCTGAGTAAACTTTAATGTCCGTTCTTTCAATTAACGTACAAACTTTAAGAGCGTTATTTACTGTATTATTTAAACCACTATTTCCACCAACACAGGTGATACCCAGTATGTCAATCTCTTTAGAAGAAGCAGCCAACATTATTGCTACAGCATCATCATGACCTGGATCACAATCTAAAATTATTTTTTTAGTCATTAATAAAACTTTTAAGAGGTATTGAAGATCTTTGTAACCAATTCCATTCAGGATATTCGTTGTTATTATCAATTACATGAATTGTGTAAGCATGTCTTGATTTTAAACTTGTGTTCTCACATGAATAATGAGGAAGTCTACCATGTAATAAAACAAGTGATCCTTTTTTTACTTCTACAAAAGTATCAGTTTCAGGAAATGGTGCATCATTTAGATCTATCATTTGCATTTTACCATCTACTTTTTTAAAAAGTTTTCTTAATGGTCCTTTATGACCTCCGCTTGCAACCTGTAAACATCCGTTTGTTTTATTTGCGTCTTCTAATGCAAACCAGAAACCGATAGTACTTTCTGGCTCAGTATATAAAAAAGTAGAATCTTGATGACAAACTACTTCACCACCTATTTTAGGTTGCTTAAAAATATACATAGACTGAAGTAATTTTGGTTTTGAGAAACCAAGTGATAAAGCAATATCTTGAAGTTTTTGTTTATGAGAAAATTTATAAAAAACTTTATCTAAGTCATGCAACGCATGACCAATTTTATTTACAATAAAATGTTTATTTTCTTCTATGTTATCATCATTTAAATTAGCTTTTTCTTCGAAGAAGAAACGAATTTTATCTCCTGATTCTAAAAAATAATTATCATCATTATGAGCTTGATTGACTGTATCAAAAATAGATTTTTGATTATTAAAATTATTATGTTCGATAAGATATGATGATCGTTCCATTAATTCATCACATTCTTTATCTGTGTTGAAATTTTCTATAACTAAATATCCATTATTATTCCAAAAATTAATCATCTCTTTGTTTAAGGGTAGATCATTTGATGAATAATATTTCATTATATCCCTATTAATTTTGTTAAGAATGGTAAACCAACTTTAACAACGTTTAATAACTGGGGTATCAAGAATTTTCCAGTTGTTGCAAGAAAGAAGATTATACCTCCAATTACGACTATCAGAATTAAATTTCTATAAAAGTTACCATAATTATTATATTGAGATTTAGCTCTTGACCTCAAAATAAAAAGAATAATTACTATAACAATTAAAACTATTAACAATCGGATCATATATTTTGTATATTTAGTAATAATTAATTTGCAATACTAATTATATCTTAATAAATAGTTTTTAGTAGATGATCAGATTAAGTATATTATTTTTATCAATTTTTTCTTTAATTTATGGAATTTATTT
>CACGRD010000005.1 GCA_902575375.1 uncultured Alphaproteobacteria bacterium | reverse complement strand
AAAGAAACAAAAAAAGAAGTAAAAAATAAATCTATAAAAAAAACAAATAACATAATGAACAAAAATAAAATCAAAAAAGATCCAAATTCTCCTTTTGCAGTTTTAGAAAAACTTCTTTAAATGTATATGATAGGTATAAATTGATAAATTTATTAAAAAATATTTTAAATAGTCAAAATTCTCAAGAGGATAATAATAGCAAGGACTTAGAATTACTCAGCGGATTGATGATCGAGGCTGCATACACAGATGGTAAAGTAGATGCAAGTGAACTAAGTAAAATCAGATTAAGTTTAATTAATATCTTTTCTGAGGATCCAAAGGAAGTTGATTTAGTTCTCGAAAAAGCAGAAGAAAATAAAAATAATTCTAAATCTCTTCATCATTATACTTCTTTTATTAATAAAAATTTTGATGATAAAAAGAAAACTCTCCTTATCGAAGCTTTATGGGAAATTGTGTTATCTGATGGAGAGATTCATGATTTTGAGTCAAGCCTCATAAGAAGACTGGCTGGATTGCTCTATATTTCTGATGTAGACTCTGGAAATGCAAAGAAAAGAGCTCTAAATAAAATTCATAAGTAATATGACATATGTTGTTGATGAAAAATGTATAAAATGTAAGCACATGGATTGTGTAGAGGTTTGTCCTGTAGATTGTTTTTATGAAGGAGAAAATATGCTCGTAATACATCCAGATGAATGTATAGATTGTGGTGTTTGTGAGCCTGAATGCCCTGTCGAGGCAATATTGTCTGATACAGAAGATGGTATAGAAAAATGGGCAGAAGTTAATAGGAAATACTCAGAAATATGGCCTAATATTAGTCAAAAAAAAGAACCTCCAGTTGATGCAGAAAAGTGGCAGAATGTTAAAGATAAGTTTAATAAACACTTTAGTGAAAAATCAGGAAGATAAATGAAAACAAAGAAAAAATCTGAATTTAAAATTGGTGAGATAGTAGTTTACCCTAAGCATGGAGTAGGCGAGATCTCTAAAATTGAAAATTTGGAAGTTGCCAATATCAAAGCAAATTTTTATGTTGTTAAAATGGAGCAGTCTAAACTTGTCATAAGAGTACCACTTGATAAAAAAGATGAGGTTGGTCTTAGGAAGATATCTTCAAAAAAAACTATAGAGGAAGTCTATAATACATTAAAACTTAAACCAAAAATTAGAAGAATTATGTGGAGCAGAAGAGCTCAAGAATATGAAACAAAGATTTTCTCTGGTGACCCTATAAAAATCTCTGAAGTTGTTAGAGACTTATTTAGAAAAAGTAGCCAAGCTGAGCAATCTTATAGTGAAAGACAAATGTTTCAAGTTGCAATTGAGCGTCTTGCAAGAGAAGTTGCTGCTGTTGAAAAAACTGATTATTTTCAGTCTACTGAAAAAATAGAACAAATTTTGAGTAACAAATAATATCTTGGATAAAATAAGTAACTTTGTAGAATTAAAAAAATCCAACAAAATATGGGCAATAGGCTCTATTCATTCAAATTTAAAATCTTTTACTAACATAAAAAAATTTCTTCTAAATAATTTTGAAGCAAATGATAAATTAATCTTTCTTGGTAACGTTATTGGACTTGGTAATAATTCGAAAGAAACTCTCAGTAGTATTATAGAATTAAGGTTTAACTTGATGGCAAAGTTTAAATTAAAACCTGAATCGATAGTATTTTTAAGAGGAGCACAAGAAGAAATGTTTAGTAAATTATTACAACTTCAACTTGCTCCTAATCCTTCTGAGATAATTGAATGGATGTTTGATCACGGTGTAAATGAAACGATCAAATCATATGGTTTTTCTGAGAATGAAGTCAAAAGAATAGCTTCTTCTGGAACTATGAATATATCAAAATGGACAACAAGTCTTAATAAAACCCTTAATAACAATTTAGGCCATACACAATATTTTTTAAATTTGAAACACGCAGCATATTCACATTCAAAAAAAATATTATTTGTGAACAGAGGTGTAGATATAACTAGACCTCTATCCGCACAAAATGATTGTTTTTGGTGGGGTTTTCAGAATTTTTCCTCAATAAACAGACCTTACAAAACATTTTTGAGAATTGTAAGAGGATATGAATCTCAGCATTTAAATCATCAAAAAAATTCTAAAAATAATATTGTGTGTACTTTATTCAAACAACCCTTATCCAACAAAAGTGTTTTATGTGGTATATTCGCAGAAAATGGTGAAATTTTAGATTTATTTGAAAATAAATGATCCAAATTAGATATTCTACGTATAATATAATATGTTTTCAGGAAATCGTTTCTTTTCTAGCAATCTTATTGAGCTTTCAAAAAAAGCTGCAATTCTTGAAAAGGAAGAAGAATTTTATCTAATTAATGACTGGAGAAATAATAAAACTCCAAAATCGCTTCAAAAAATTCTTAACTCATATCTACGATTGGCCGTTTCGTATGCAAGAAAATACTCAAGTTATGGTTTACCTATAGATGATTTAATTCATGAGGCTGTTTTAGGTATTATGCATGCTTTGGAAAAATTTGACACCTCTAAAGATTTTAGACTTTCAACTTATGCTTCATGGTGGATAAGGGCCTCCATTCAGGACTACATTTTAAAAAACTGGTCTGTTGTAAGAACTGGTTCAACCGCTTCTCAGAAAGCTTTATTTTTTAATCTTAAAAAAATTAAACAACAAATTAATGATGTTTCAAGAGAATTTTTGGGTCAAGAAGAGCTTAATAAAGTATCAAATATGCTCAATGTTAAATCTATAGAAGTTCAAAACATGGAATCAAGACTTACTGGTGGGGACCTACATCTTAATCAAAAAGTCGATAACGAGACTGAAAATGATCTCATGAGCCTTCTTGCAGATGAACGTCAAAATCCTGAAGAAACATATGAAGACTTTAATGATAAAAATATAAAAAAGGATTATATCAATCAAGCAATTGATACTCTAAGTGATAGAGAGAAAACAATTATTCGTCTCAGAAAATTTAGAGAGAGAAGTATAACTTTGGATGAGCTAGGTCAAAGATTAAAAATAAGCAAAGAAAGAGTAAGACAAATTGAAACTAAAGCACTAGAAAAATTAAAAAAATCTCTACTAGACATATCTCAACAAAATAAAGAATTTTTTATTTGATAGCTTAATAAAATAATTATAAAATAATATTGTGTTCAGAATATTTATACTAATAAGTATTATTTTTTTTTCAAATTCTTTAGCTAGTAAAGGAACAAATGTATTTGGATTAGGTATTTATGATATAAAATTTGATGGTTCTGAAAAAAATCAAGCGACAGATTTTAGATATGAATATAGAAGTGATAAATCATTACTTGATATTGGACCAGAAGAAGACAATTTTTTCTTCTTGAAACCTTTCTTTGGTGTTGAGTTTACAAATGATTCTGCATCTTATTTTTTAACCGGTATTTACTTTGAGGATAATGTTGGTGAATTACTTGAAGGAAATGAAAGTAAATTTTATTTTACACCAAGTTTTGGAGCGGGTATTTATGATGATGGTTCTGGAAAAAAATTAGGAAACGATCTTCAGTTTAGAACTTCACTTGAAGTGAGCTATGAATTAAAGAATAAAAACAGAATTGGTATTTCATTAAGCCACATTTCAAATGCAAATTTAGGTGACAAAAATCCAGGAGTTGAAATTCTTAGTTTTTCTTATCATATGCCTTACTAAAAATTTAACTAAGATTTCTCTCACTAACAAATTTTATTAATAAGTCTTCAATTAAATTAATTTTTTGATCTTTCATGTAATCATTGATTTTAGATTTATAAGTTTTACTATGAGGAACTGAAAAGAAGATATTAAGTAGAGGACTTAATAATCTAAATATTGATTCAAATCCTAATTTTGGTTTTATATACTCAAAATAATTATTAATGATTGATTCATCAATTAATTTGTCTTCCTCTTTAAAAATTTTTTTATCAACCTCTTTTAATATAAAAGGATTATTTTTAATTAGTCTTCCAACCATTACTCCATCAAATTCCTTTAATAGATCCTCTGCCTTATCAAGATTATTTATACCTCCGTTGAGTATAAATGTAATATTTGGATATTTATTTTTAATTTTTTTTACAAAATCGTAACAAAGAGGAGGTATTGTTCTATTACCTTGCGGACTAATACCACTTAGAATTGCATTTCTTGCGTGTACATAAATAAATTTAATGCCAGTTTTTGATATTTCATTAATAAATTCTTCAAAGAATTCATAATTTAATTCTTTGCCTAATCCCAATCTACATTTTAACGTAGCTTCAATCCTATCATTTTGTAGAGCTTCTATACAATTTCTAACAAGAATCTTATCTCGCATAAGACATGCACCAAAGCTTCCTTTTTGTACTGCTTTACTTGGACAACCAACATTTAAATTAATTTCATCGTAATTGTAATCTATTGCTATCTTTGAGGCTTTTGTTAAATCCTTTATTTCAGAACCACCTACCTGAAGAGCTACAGGATTATTAGAATCATTATCAATAATATTTTCTCTACTCTTTGAATAAATCAGTGATTTTGTTGCAATCATTTCACTAAATAAAAAACTATTGTTTGATAAAATTCTATAAAGTTTTCTGGCATATGGCGTTGTATATCCCATCATTGGAGCTACACAGAATTTCCTATTAATTTTCTTTTTCATTTAATTTTGCTATATAAATAGTTTTTAAAATAATAATATTATGGAAATACCAAAATTTTTAATTGAAAGATATAAATTCTGGAAAGAGAATACCTTTAAGGATTATAAAGATATATATCAGCAAGCTTCTAAAACTCCCCAAAAACCAATTGCTATGATTATAACTTGTTGTGATTCTAGAATTCTTGAAAATTCGATATTTGGTGGTAGTGTTGGAGATTATTTTATACATAGAAATATTGCTAATATAGTGCCTTCCAAAAATGATAAGGGCCAAAATATACAAACATTATCTGCCATAGAATATGCATTAAAAGTTCTAAAAATTCAAAACTTAATCATTTTAGGACATTCAAATTGTGGTGGAGTTGAGTATTCTTACAAATCATTATTAGATAAAAAAAATATTAATGATTTTGAGTATATAAATCAATGGGTAAGTTGTTTACAAAAATCTTATAATAATATCCCTAATGATTTTTCAGAAACAGAAAAAATAACTTTTCTTGAGCAGGAAAATATAAAACAATCAATTAAAAATTTATGTAAATATGAATTTGTAGATAAATTAATTAATAAGAATAAATTGAATGTAATTGGTTTGTGGTATCAAATAGATTCTGGTTTAATCAAGATTTTAGACAAAAATAATACCTTTATAGATCTAGATTAATTGTAACTAAATTTAGTACTAGGAAATTTTTTAAGTTTAACTTCTCTATTGTATTTTTTAACTACATTACTAGCAACTTTATTAAAATTAAAATAATTTTTTACAAATTTTGGTTTTTTATCATTTATGCTTAGATTTATTAAATCATCAAACACTAAAACTTGACCATCACAGTATTTTGAAGCACCTATACCTATTGTAGGTATCGAAATATTTTCCGTAATTAGTTTAGCTGTATTGGCTGTTACACATTCTAACAATACAGCTTTAGCTCCAAGTGTTTCAGATTCTTTTGCTAACTTTAATAAATTTTGTTTTTCTTTATTAGTTCTTCCTAAGATTTTAATTTTATTAAAATTCTTATAACTTTGTGGAGTTACTCCTATATGGGAAATGACGTTTATTTTTTTATCTACCAAGTGTTTCAAAACAACTAATTTCTTTTTACTAATTTCTATCTTTAATAAATCAGGCTTACAGTGATTTAAAAGTATTTTAGCATTTCTATATGCATCAATTTTATTATCATATGTCTTATAAGGCATATCTAAAACCTTTAAACTTCTCTTAATTTTTTTATTAACAGCTAATCCGTGATGTTTCATCATATCCATAGTAACCCCTTGAGTATTCTTCATACCATAAAGTGTTGAACCAAGTGAGTCTCCAACTAGTATTAAGTCAATTTTTCCATCTAAAATATTCGCAATTGATGGAGAGTATGCAGTTAAACAGCTTATTGGTTTAAAAAAACTTTTGTGTAAAATTTTTGTTTTCTTCATTTTTTAATTTAAATTAAATTTTTACAAGAATTAAACTTTAAGTTTAAAATTCTTTATATCAATAATTTTATTTTCATAAAAATTATTAATTTCTCTGATTATTGATTCCGTATCCATTTTAATATCTTGATATTGTTCATCTGGTGTCATATGTTCAACGAAACGATCTGGAAAAATTAAATTTTTTATCAAAACATTATCCTTTTTTGATCTTATATTATGGATATAATGTAAAACATGAGATGAAAATCCACCTATTGAACCTTCTTCTATAGTTAGGATATATTTATGATTATTTAATAAGTTATCTATTAATTCTGTGTCCAATGGTTTTGCAAATCTTGCATCTGCAATAGTAGGATAAATATTATTTTGATTAAGAAAATTACTAGCTTCAATACATTTTTCAAGTCTTGTGCCTAAATTTAAAATTGCAACATCATTGCCTTCAATTAGAATATATCCTTTACCTATATTAATATCTGTAGGCTGATTATTAAAAAGTTCATCTGACCCTGTTCCTCTTGGAAATCTAAAAGCAGATGGTGAGTCATTAATCTCACAAGACAACTCTATCATATTGGATAATTCTCTTTGGTTGCTAGGTGCCATAACTATAAAATTTGGTAATGTAGCTAAATAAGTAATATCAAATGAACCGGCATGAGTAGGACCATCAGATCCTACTAACCCTGCTCTATCAATTGCAAATCTAACAGGTAATTTTTGAATAGCTACATCGTGGACTATTTGGTCATAAGCTCTTTGTAAAAATGTTGAATAAATTGCAACAAATGGTTTGAAACCCTCTGTAGCTAATCCAGCTGCCATTGTAACCGCATGTTGTTCAGCTATACCAACATCAAAAAATCTTTTTTCAAAATTTTTTCGGAATAATTTTAAACCTGTTCCAGACATCATAGCAGCGGTTATTGCCACAATTTTTTCGTCATTTTCAGCAAGTTTTGTAAGTTTTTCTCCAAAGACATTTGAATAAGATTTTAAATTTGATTTTTTTTCTGAATTACCCGAATTTATATCAAACTTTTCTACACCATGAAATTTATCTTCTGACTTTTCTGCAGGACTATATCCTTTACCTTTTTTAGTTACACAATGAAGAAAAACTGGTTTATCAAATTTATTATCTCTAATGTTTTCTAGAACTGAAACCATATCGTTTATATTGTGACCATCTATTGGACCGAGGTAATAAAAACCCAATTCCTCAAATAAAGTACCTCCAGTAATTAGTCCTTTAGAGTATTCTTCGGTTTTATAAAGAGTCTTTGAAAGATTTGATGGTAATGATTTAGAAATTTTTTTTATAATATTTCTCAAGCTTGAGTAAGATTTAGACGAAAGCAATCTGGTTAGATATGTACTCATTGCACCAACTGGTTTGTCTATTGACATTTTGTTATCATTTAAAATAACAATTAAATCCTTTTTTTGTGCACCAGCATTGTTTAATCCTTCATACGCTAAACCTGCACTTAAGGCACCATCTCCAACAACACATATAACTTTTGATTTGTCTTTATTTATATCTTTCGCAGCCTTAATCCCTAATCCCGCTGATACTGCTGTAGAACTATGAGCTGTGCCAAAGGGATCATATTCACTTTCTGACCTTCTTACAAAACCATAAACACCATCTTTCTTTCTAAGTGTATCTATATTTTTTTTTCTTCCTGTAATGATTTTATGAGGATAAGCTTGATGTCCTACATCCCAGATTAATTTATCATGTGGAGTGTTAAAGACATAGTGGATTGCTACAGTTAATTCAACAACACCTAATCCAGCACCTAGATGACCACCAGTTTTTGAAACAGTTTCAATTGTTTTAGCTCTTAATTCTTCTGAGATTTGCTTTAGATCTTTTTTTTTAAATTCTCTCAAGTCAGATGGAAAATTAATTTTATCTAAAAGCTCATAATACATAATTTAGTTTACTATTTTTGCCTAGATTTGATATTTTTATATCTGCAAAAAAACAAGAGTTTGTGGAAAGATTTTATTAAAGAACTTGAAATATTTAAGTTTTTTTTCTCAAATTATTAAAGACAAATTTTAAAGTTAAAATATCTAGACTTTTAAGAATATAAAAACTAATTATATTATTCATGTTTTATGATGTAGATACAAAAAATATTGATAAACTTGCACATCTATCTATTAAAAGAGGAGTTGCTCTTCAAAAAGGTCAAAACCTTTTAATAACAGCACCGTTAGAGTCATTACCGTTGGTTAGAAAAATAGCTGAACATGCTTACAAAGAAGGGGCCGGACTTGTAACCCCACTTTTCAATGATTCTGATATTACATTGTCCCGATTTAAGTATGGAAATGATGAATCTTTCAATATTGCAGCAAATTGGCTTTATAATGGGATGGGTGAAGCTTTTGATAACAATACAGCTAGAATGGCTATTGCTGGTGATGATCCCATGCTATTATCTGAAATTGATCCTGATAAAGTTTCTCGTGCAAATAAAGCTAATGCTGTTGCATATAAACCAGCAAGAGAGAGAATCACTGAATTTAAAATTAATTGGAATATAATTTCATGGCCAGGAAAAGCATGGGCAAAAAGAGTCTTTCCAGATCTTGATGATAATGAAGCAATTAAAAAATTAGGAGATGCAATATTTCATGCTTCAAGAGTTATCAATGATGATCCTGTAGCTGAATGGGATCAACATAATAAATATTTAAGAGATAAAACAGATTGGTTAAATGCTAAAAATTTTCATTCTTTAAAATACTCTGGTCCTGGAACATCTTTAACTGTAGGTCTCGCTAATGACCATGAATGGATGGGCGGTGCTTCTGAAGCTCAAAATGGTATCATTTGTAATCCAAATATTCCATCTGAAGAAGTATTCACAACTCCTCACGCTAGTCGAGTAAGTGGTGAAGTTTGTTCAACTAAACCTCTGTCTTATCAAGGAACACTAATTGAAGATATTAACGTTCGCTTTGAAGATGGTAAAATTGTTGATGCAAAATCTTCTAAAGGACAAGATGTTTTATTAAAAGTTCTTGATTCAGATGAAGGTTCAAGAAGACTTGGTGAAGTAGCCTTGGTTCCTAATAGTTCACCGATTTCACAATTAGGAATAACTTTTTATAACACTCTATTTGATGAAAATGCTGCTTCTCATATTGCTTTAGGACAGTGTTACTCAAAATGTTTCAAATCCAAAAAAGACTTATCGAAAGATGAAATTACTCAAAGAGGTGGTAATTCAAGTATGATACACATTGATTGGATGATTGGCTCAGGCAAAATTGATGTTGACGGTGTTGATAAGGATGGCGTTGTAACGCCTATATTTAAACAAGGAGAATGGTGTAATTAATTCTACTATTGTTTTAAATAAGGTCCAAAGCTAAGATCCAAACCTACACCAACTCTTGCTAATGAATAAATAATAACTAAGAAAAAAATTACTATAATTAAGTTTCGTATAATCTTTTTTTCATCCATAAAATTACGCTGTTTGTATATTTGTATTAGATAATGGTTTTTCTCTAATTGGTAAATGGATTATTGCAGAAAACGTACCAACTCCTATCCCAACCCACCATACAATATCATAACTTCCATAGATATCATAAAACAGGCCACCTAACCAAACACCTACAAAAGATCCTAGCTGATGAGAAAAAAATACAATGCCATACAATGTACCCATAAATTTTAATCCATAAATATGACCTATAATTCCTGAAGTTAAAGGAACTGTTGCTAACCATAAAGCACCCATAACTATTGAAAATATAGCAATAGAAGTTGGTGTAATAGGAAGTAAAATAAATAAAATTGCTGCAACAGTTCTTCCAGTATAAATTATAGATAAAAGATATTTCTTGTAGTGTCCTTTTCCTAAGGCTCCAGCAATCAAACAACCAATTATGTTAAATAATCCTATAAGAGCCATAGATAATGCCCCTAAACCTTCTACAGAATTACAGACTAAACTTATTAAGCTTCCTTCTATAATTGGACCACTAGATTCAACAATAAATGCTGGAAAATGTGCAGTAATAAATGCTAACTGAAAGCCGCAAGAAAAAAAACCAAAGAACAACATTGAGTATGTTGGGTCTTTTAATGCAACAAGTACAGTATCAGTAATTTTTTCATTTTCACTATTAATATTTATATTTGATAATTCTGTTTTTAAAATTGGAACAAGAATCAGTGTTATTAATAATATAATTGAAAATATTTCAAACACTGAGGACCAAGGTAAAAATGATAATAGAATAGAAGCAAGTGGTGGACCAACCACTTGTCCAGCTGATCCTGCAGCAGTTGTAATACCTAGTGCTAAAGATCTTTTTTCTGGAGATGTGGCTCTTCCAACTACAGCTAAAATTGGACCAAACCCACTACCAGCTATACCAAAACCAATTAATAAATTTAAAGTCTGATGCACTTCTGGAGTCGTAGCAGTGCTACTAATGAATATTCCAATTGCATAAAGAATTAAGCCTAGCGCTATTGCTTTTCTATCACCATATTTTTCAGCAAAAGCACTAAATAGTGGAGTGCCTATACCCCAAGCTAAATTTTGAATAGCAATGGCAAGAGAAAATTCTGAACGGTTCCATAAAAAATCAGACGCAATAGGAATTTGAAATAGGCCGAAGGTTGAACGGATTGCAAAACTTATTAATAGAATTAAGCTTCCACCAATAAGAATAGGAGTAAATACAGAATTAACTCTCTCATCTTTCATATTTTAATAGATAACAGGATGATTTTTAATTACTAGAATTTTTATTATTATTAAATCGTAGTATTTAATTCTGTCTTTTCGTTTTCTTCTTTTTCAGGGACAACATATGCAACAGCACAATGATCTAAACAATAAGGTTTATCTTCAAATCTATCTTTACCACAAAAACGAAAGTCAGCTTCATCAGGATGACCTTCAGGCCATTCACAACCTCTCTTTGGAGCTGTGTTGAATAAATTTTTAACCACTGGTTGGAAAACAGCAGTCTTTGTAGAGATACTCTCTGTTTCTTTGGTGCTTTCAAAATTTAATTTTGGCATTACTGGAGATCTAGCTTTCTTTCGATCAGGTTTAACAGCTGTTCTTCTTATGGGAGATGGTCTTCTCTCGAGTCCAATCCTATGAGCTTTTCCTACAACCGCGTTTTTAGTGAAACCTAGTAATTTTCCAATTTGTGCAGTCGGCAGACCTTGGTCCCACAAATCTCTTAGTTTTGCTACATTGTTATCATCCCAAGGCATTATCATTCTCCGTTACTACATTTAGTAGCTTAAAAAAGGTTTAATATACTAAATATATGTATTAAAAAAGATAAAACTGCAAATTTTTAAAAAAAATCAATGATTTCAAGCATTTTTTTTATATACATGTGAATAGAAATGAAAGAATTAAGACATCTAGATTGTAAAAATAAAAAAATAATAGTCCGAGTTGATTTAAATGTACCAGTTTTGGACGGGGTAATTACAGACCATTCAAGAATTCATGCTATTTTACCAACACTAGAAAAACTAATTAAAAATAAAAATAAGGTATTCTTAATTGCTCATTTTGGCCGACCTAAAGGTGAGGTTAATAATAAATATTCCATTGAGTTTTTATGTTCAGAATTAAAAAAATTTTTAAATCTAAATACAATTCATTTTTTAACTAACTGTGAGAAAAAAATAATTGAGACAAAAATTGCTGAAATGGACTTAGGGGAAATTTGTCTATTAGAAAATATTCGTTTTAATGCTGAAGAAGAAAAAAATGATCTTAATTTTTCAAAATTATTAGCTTCTAGTTTTGACATATATATTAATGACGCATTCTCTGCATCTCATCGTAATCATGCATCTATAACAGGTATTACTAAATACTTACCCTCATATGCTGGATTAAGTTTCTCAAAAGAAATTGAAAATTTAGATAAATTTTTAGAAAATTCAAACAAACCAAACCTAGCAATCATAGGTGGCTCAAAGGTTTCAACAAAAATAAAAGTTTTAGAAAATTTAGTTGAAATTTTTGACTCTATAGTAATTGGAGGAGCAATGGCTAATACCTTTTTACTATCAAATAACTATAATGTCGGTTCTTCTCTAGTAGAAAATGATTTTATTGAACTATCAAAAAAAATACAAAATAAAGCAGAAACAAAAAATTGCAAAATACTATTACCAATTGATGCTGTCTGCTCAAAAAAAATAGAAGATAGAGTAAATGTTGAGACTTATTCGATTAATAATATTCCAAATGATAAAATGATATTAGATGTTGGTGAACAAACTACAAAATTAATTTCAGATGAAATATTAAAATCTAAATCACTATTATGGAATGGGCCTTTAGGTGCATTTGAGTATAGTCAATTTGATAAAAGCACAATTTCAGTTGCAAATATTATTCAACATTATTCAAGTAAGTCTCAATTAGATGCTCTAGCAGGAGGAGGAGATACACTTGCAGCAATAAAAAAAGCCAAAGCCAATGACGCATTTAAATATTTATCTACAGCTGGTGGTGCATTTTTAGAGTGGCTTGAGGGAAATAAATCCCCAGGATTTATTGCACTTAAAGAAAATAATTTGTAATCTAATCTTCGATTTGATATTTTTTAATTAAAGGAAATTGTGTCATCGTAAAAATAAACGTAATTGGCAAGATACCAAAAACT
The DNA here is from genome assembly GCA_902575375.1 of uncultured Alphaproteobacteria bacterium. Classification (GTDB taxonomy): domain Bacteria; phylum Pseudomonadota; class Alphaproteobacteria; order HIMB59; genus CACPNW01. The sequence continues at coordinate 48,729 of CACGRD010000005.1, read as the reverse complement.
TTAAAATTTACCCAAACATCAGTACTTTGTGTTCTCCACACAATTTCATTTAAAACAGCAAGTGCAACAAAAAAAGCGATCCACCTTTGTGTTAATATTCTCCATCCATCTTCTTCTAGTTTAAGAGCAGCACCTAAAAGATACTTTAAAAGAGGTTTTTTAACAATTACTCCTCCATATAAAATTAACGCAAAGACCATATTTATAATTGTTGGTTTCATTTTAATAAAAATTTCATTGTCAAAATAAATTGTTAGACCTCCAAAAATTAATACAATAGCAGCCCCAAGAGTTGGCATAATTGGTATTTTTTTCTCAAGTATGTATGAAATTATTACTGAAATTACAGTTGCAATCATAAGAGGAAGTATTGCTTCCTGAAGACCACTTCTTGTATAAAAAATGAAAAATACTGCAAGCGGCCCTATATCAATTAATAATTTATAAACTGACTTCATTTTTGTTCTTCTAGATTTAAAATAGACCTAGCAAAGTTTTGAGAATTAAAGGTTACAAGATCCTCAATACTTTCTCCAAGACCAACATAACTTATAGGGATTTCAAATTTATTTGCAATTGAAATTAATGCTCCGCCTTTTGCTGTTCCATCCAATTTGGTTATTATAAGACTTGATACATTAAGTTCATTTCCAAAGATTTCCACTTGCTTAATCATATTCGAACCATTTGTTCCATCTAAAACTAACACAGTTTCAATATTAAAAGAGGAATAAACTTTTGAGATAACATTCTTCAATTTAATTAGCTGATTAATGAGGTTAGTATTATTTGATAATCTTCCCGCAGTATCTATAAGTAAAAAATCATAATTTTCTTTTCCAAATTTTTCAGTTGCCTGATACGCTACGCTTGCTGGATCTTGATTACTTTTTCCAGCGATAAAACCATTATTATTTTTTTTTGCCCAATTTTCCAACTGTTCAACAGCTGCTGCTCTAAATGTATCACAAGCTGCAATCAGAATTTTTTTATTTGATAAAATTTTATTTGCAATTTTACCAATCGTGGTTGTCTTTCCACTTCCGTTTACTCCAACGAATATTAATATTTTTTTTTCATCATTTTTTTCATTTATCAGAACATGTTCTCTTGGAAGTAATATACTTTCTATATTTTGAGCTAATATTTCTAGTACATTTTTTATTCCATCATCATTTGAAATTTTTATTTTTTTTATAGAATCTATTAGTTGATTTACAACATCTAAACTAATATCAGATGAAATGAGAACATTTTCTAATTCTTCTAAAGTTAAATCGTCTATTTTTTTGTTTTTTAAAATTTCTAAAATATTAAAAGAAAGTATATTTGAAGTTTTACTTAACTTATCTTTAAATATTGAGAACAAACTCATGCTATTCTTGCTAATAACGTATCATTTTCTACACCTGTGTATATACAGGAAATTATTTTCCCTTCTTTAAATTCTTCTTTAAGTTTTACTTTTAAAAAATGCTGATCTTTTCCAAGTGAAAAATTATCTTTTCTACTTTCAATTAAAATTTGTTCCTTCTTTCCAATATTTTTTTTTAAATGTTGTTTTAATTTTTCAATACCTTTTTCTCTAAGTCTTCTAGCTCTATCTTTGATAATATTTTTTTGAACTTGAGGCATTCTAGATGCAGGAGTGTTTTCTCTTGGTGAATAAGGAAAAATATGAAGATGAGTTAAATTACACTCATCAACTAGTTTAATTGAGTCTTGAAACATCGTTTCTGTCTCTGTTGGAAAACCGGCAATTATATCAGCACCAAATGTTGCATCTTTCCTAATAGATGAAACTTTTTTACAAAAATTAATTGCCATTTCCCTTGAATGTCTTCTTTTCATTCTTTTCAAAATCAAATTGTTTCCAGCTTGTAAACTTATATGAAAATGAGGCATCAATCTTTCGTCTTTTAAAACATCCCAAAAATCTTTGTCTATTTCAGCGCAGTCAATTGAAGATAAACGCAGTTGTCTTAATTCAGGTACTAATTTTAGAATTCTTTTAATTAAGTTAGAAAAAGTAGGTTTTGCAGGAAGATCCTTTCCATAATCAGTTATATCCACTCCTGTTAAGACTACTTCATTATATCCATTGCTAACAATTTTTTTTATTTTATTTATTATTTCTCCGGCAGGTACACTTCTATTATTACCTCTGCCAAATGGAATGATACAAAAAGTACAGCGATGGTTACAACCTTGTTGTATTTCAATATAAGCTCTCGATTTTCCTTCAAATTTTTCAATTGAATTTGGTACTGTTTTACTTTCTTCTAATATATTTCCTACTTTAAGATTTTTAGACTGATCGATATTTTTCCATGTCAAAGTTTCCAATTTTTCTGTGTTCCCAATTACTGAGTCTACTTCTTTTAAATCTTTATATTTTAATGGATTGATTTGAGCCGCACATCCTGTAACTACTATTTTATTATTAGGAAAATTTTTTTTTGCTTTTCTAATTTCATAAGAAACTTTTTTCTCAGCTTCTTCAGTTACTGCACATGAGTTTATGACTGTAACATTATTTAAATTATTTGTTTTAAGATGGTTTTTAATAATTTCACCTTCATAAATATTCAATCTACAACCTAGATTGACTACGTAGTTTTTATTTTTCATAAATTATATTTCTAAACTACCCCGATAACTTATTTCTGCAGGCCCTGTCATAATAGATTCATTATTAATTATATTTATGTGCAGTGAACCTTTTTCAAGTTTCACTTCAGCTTTATTTTCAATCAATCCTTTTTTCCACGCCGCATATACAGCCGCACAGGCACCACTACCACAAGCTAACGTGATTCCAACTCCACGTTCCCAAACTCTCATTTCAATTAAATTTGTATTAATAACTTCAACTATTTCAACATTAGTTTTTTTTGGAAAGAGCTCATGATTTTCTATTCTAGGACCAATACTTTCAAGATCTGTATCTTTGATCGATTTCCCAAAAAAAACTACATGTGGATTACCTACATTAACAGCAACTCCATTACTATATCCATCAATTGAAATTGGTATATTCATTGTATCGACTTCTTTACTTAAAGGAATTTTATCCCAAGTATTTTTTATTGAACCCATGTTGACACTTATATTGTTATCTATTTTTTTTGATTCTAATATGCCTGCATCAGATTGAATTTTTAAAATTTCTTTATTTGAATCTTCTTCAAATAGTATTTTTGCCACGCAGCGTGTTCCATTACCACAAGCTTCGGCTCTATCACCACCAGGATTAAAAATTTCAATTTCAGCATCAGCACTTTGATTACTTGTATTATTAATTGTGATTAATTGATCACACCCTGCCCCAGTTCTTCTGTCACTGAGTCTTTTAATAATATCTTCAGTAATTGCGATATTGTTAGACCTTTTATCTATGATAACAAAATCGTTCCCAAGTCCATGCATCTTTATAAAGTCTACTTTTTGCATATTTGTTTTATAACCTAATTTATCGATAAATCTCAGTAAATATGGGAAATTTAAGAATACTTGACTTTCAATTATTCAGCTAATAGAGGGTCATTAATAAATCCTATATTTGTAAACTAATTGAGCTTGTTACAATTGTGATAGGTACTCTAGCCCACGAGTTTCGTGCCCTGGAGTTAAATGGCTATTGGAGATTTATGTTTGATACACTGAACACAAAATTTGAAAAAATTGTTCGAAGTATTCGAGGTAAGGCTGTTATATTTGAAACAGATCTTGAAGTTACATTACGTGAAATTAGAATTGCTCTGTTAGAGGCAGATGTTTCCTTAGTTGTAGTAAAAGAATTTATAAATTCCATCAAGTCAAACATTTTAGGAAAAGAAATTCTCAAATCTGTTAAGCCAGATCAAATGATCATAAAGCTTGTGCAAGATGAGCTTGTAAAAATTCTTGGATCAGAAAATAAATCTCTAAATTTATCTTCTTCTCAATTAACTAAAATATTGTTTTGTGGATTACAGGGATCAGGGAAAACAACATCAATTGCCAAACTTTCCTATTTGTTAAAGAAGTCTTCAAAGAAAAAAATTTTACTAGCATCAGCAGACATTTATCGACCTGCAGCACAAGAACAATTAAAAGTATTAGCTGAAGAAACTGGCTCAGATTTCTTTAATCACAATCTATCATCAGCCAATAAGATTGTTGATGCTTCCCTAGACTATGCTCAAAAAAATCTATTTGATATTCTTATTTTAGATACTGCTGGACGACAAGTTGTAGATAAAAAGTTAATGAGTGAATTAATAGAAATTGAAAATAAGTTTAAACCTGACGAAACATTATTAGTAGCAGATGCTCTAACAGGACAAGATGCTGCAAATGTAGCTAAAAGTTTTAGTGATGCAATAAATATTACTGGATCAATTTTAACTCGAATAGATGGTGATAGCAGAGGTGGTGCAGCACTATCAATTAAATCGATAACAAACTCTCCTATAAAATTTATAGGAATAGGTGAAAAAGTAGAAAATTTTGAACCTTTCCATCCTGAAAGAATTGCACAAAGAATTTTAGGTATGGGAGATATTGTATCTCTTGTCGAAAAGGCTGCTGAAAATATTGATAAAGAAGAAATGGAAGATATGGCAAAAAAGATCGCTAAAGGAAAATTTGATCTTGAAGATTTTGCCAATCAATTAAAGCAAATGGGTAAAATGGGTGGAGTCTCCGGTTTACTTTCTATGATGCCAGGTGTTTCAAAGGCACAGAAGTTAATGGCAGAAAATAAAGTTTCTAATTCAATGATTGATAAACAAATAGCTATAATCAGTTCAATGACAAAAAAAGAAAGGGCTGATCCAGATATTATAAAGGCTTCACGTAAAATTAGAATTTCTAAAGGATCTGGAACAAAAGTTCAAGACGTTAACAGGTTATTAAAACAGTTTCTCCAATCACAAAAAATGATGAAGAGAATGAAATCAATGGGTAAAGGAGGAATTCCCAGTGATTTAATGCAAAAATTACAAGGAAATCTTCCTCCAAACATAAATTAGAAAGGAAATAAAATGCCAGTAAGAATAAGATTATCAAGAGGTGGTGCAAAGAAAAGACCATTTTATAGAATAGTGGTTGCTGATTCTAGAAGAGCTAGAGATGGAAAATTTATAGATCAAATTGGAACTTATAACCCAATGCTTCCAAAGGATAGCGCTGATAGAGTTAAAATGGATTTAGACAAAGCTAAGGAATGGATTGCAAAAGGAGCAAAACCATCAGATAGAATTTATATTTTTCTTAGTAATCTTGGTGTGATGGAAAAACCAGTTATTACTGAAAAAACAAAAAAACATCTACCTAAGAAAAAAGCACAGGAACGTTTAGCTGCTGCTAAAGAAAAAGAAGAAGCTGCGAATGCTGCAGCAGAAGAACCAAAAGCAGAAGAAGCAGAAGCTAAGCCAGCTGAAGATGCGCAACCTGCTGAAGAACCAAAAGATAAAAAAGAATAAAAACAATTTTTGCTTTGAGTAATAAAGATATTATTCTTGTTGGTCAGTTTGGATCTCCTTTAGGATTAAAAGGTGAAATAAAAGTTAATATGATGACTACCTCTTTTGAAGTTTTTAAAAATTTAAAAAACTATTATAATTTTGATGGTTCAGTTGCTTGGAATTTTAAAAATATTTTATTCAAAAATAATAAGTGCGTTGTTCAAGTTGAAAAATACTTTTCTAGAGAAGATGTTTTAGAACTTAAAGGTCAAAAAATTTTTTCAAATAAGAAATTTTTTCCAAAAACAAAAGATAATGAGTTTTACATAAACGATCTAATCAAATGCATGATTTTCTTGAAAGACAATACTAGTATTGGAAAAGTTTTAAGTGTTCAAAATTTTGGGGCAGGTGATTTATTAGAAGTCAAATATAATACCAAACTTATTCTTATACCTTTTGATAAAACAAATATTTTATCAGTTAATATTAATAAAAAAGAAATTATAGCTGATCCAATACCTGGTATTCTTGATTAAAATGAGAGTAGTAATTTTAACCTGTTATCCTGAAATGTTCCCTGGTTCACTAGGATATTCTGTAATCGGAAATGCATTAAACAATAAAAAATTTTCTCTCGAGATAGTCAATCTACATAATTTTGGAATTGACAAAAGAGGAAGTGTTGATGATGAACCTTTTGGGGGAGGCCCTGGAATGGTTATTCGTCCAGATGTGATTGAAAAAGCATTAAATTCAATCACTTTCAAAACCGATAATTACTGTAAAATTTTTCTAACACCATCAGGTCAGAAATTATCTCAAGCCAAACTTAATAATTTATCAAAACATGATGAAATGCTTATTTTATGCGGTAGATTTGAAGGGGTTGACCAAAGAGCTATAGAAATTCTTGATTTTCATGAAATAAGTATCGGTGATTACGTCCTTTCTGGCGGTGAGATTGCCGCCCAGGTGTTAGTTGAAGGTTGTATTCGTCTCATTCCTGGAGTATTAGGGCAGCCACAAAGTTTATTAGAAGAATCTTTTTCTAATAATCTGCTTGAATATCCTCATTATACCAGACCGCAAACCTGGGAAGATATTCAGGGAAATAAACATGAAGTTCCAGATGTTTTAACATCAGGTCATCATGAAAAAATTGTTAAATGGAGAAAAGAAAAATCGGTTGAAAAAACAAAAAAATTAAGACCAGATCTTTATAAAAAGGAAATATAAAATGAGTAATTTATTAGAGACATTTGAAAAACAACAAATTGAAAAGTTAACTTCAAAAAAAAGAGTTCCTGCTTTTCGTCCAGGTGATACTCTAAAAGTTACTGTAAGAATTACAGAGGGAAGTAAGTCGAGACTCCAAGCATTTGAAGGTATTTGTATTGCAAGAAAAAATAATTCAGTAAACTCTAACTTTACTGTGAGAAAAATATCTTATGGAGAGGGTGTTGAAAGAGTATTCCCTTTATTCAGTCCATTAGTAGAAAAAATTGATGTTGTTAGAAAAGGCAATGTAAGAAGAGCTAAGCTATATTATTTAAGAGAATTATCTGGAAAGAAAGCAAGGATCGCAGATAAAGATAGAGGTGATGAAGCCGATCAATATGAATATATAGAAGAAGCTCCACCTGAAGAAGAAACAAAAACTGCAGATACAGGTACAAATGCTGCAGAGGAAACAAAAGCTGTAGAGGTAGAAGCAAAACAAGTAGAGACAAAAGTTAAAGAAGCAGAAGCCAAACAAGCAGAAGAATCTAAAGCAGAAGCTGCAGATGAATCTAGTAAAGAAGAGGAAAACGCAGCCGAAAATAAATCGGATGATAATAAATAATCCTAAAACTCTTTTTGATAAAATTTGGGAACATCATCTCGTTGATAGACAAGAAGATGGTACTTGTCTTATATATATCGATAGACACCTTGTTCATGAAGTTACGAGTCCTCAAGCATTTGAAGGTTTAAAAAACAATAATCGTAAAGTTAGAAGACCCGAAAGTACTTTTGCTGTAGCTGATCACAATGTTCCAACATCAGATAGATCTAAAGGTATAGAAAATAAAGAAAGTAGAATTCAGGTTGAAACACTGGAAAAAAATTGCAAAGATTTTGATGTTACACTTTTTCCATTATTAGATAGCAGACAAGGTATAGTTCATATAGTTGGACCAGAACAAGGTATTACTCAGCCAGGTATGACGATAGTTTGTGGTGATAGTCATACAGCAACACACGGAGCATTTGGTGCATTAGCTTTTGGTATCGGCACAAGTGAAGTTGAACATGTATTAGCTACTCAGACCTTAATTCAAAAACCTGCAAAGAATATGCGAATTTCTGTTGAAGGTAACTTAAACTTAGGTGTTACAGCAAAAGATATTATTCTTCATATAATAGGAAAAATAGGAACAGCTGGCGGCACTGGTTATGTTATTGAATATGCTGGTAATGCAATTTCCTCTCTTTCTATGGAAGGAAGAATGACAATCTGCAATATGAGTATTGAAGCAGGTGCTAGAGCTGGTTTAATCGCTCCTGACGAAAAAACTTTTGAATATATTAAAGGTAGACCGTATGCTCCATCAGGAGATAATTGGAATAAAGCGGTAGAATTTTGGAGATCTCTTCCATCTGATGAGGGCGCAAAATATGATGAAGAAATTTTAATTAATGCTGGAGATATTTCACCACAAATTACTTGGGGCACAAGCCCACAAGACGTTGTAGCTATAGATGGTATAGTACCAAACCCACAAGAAGAGAGTAATCCGAACAGAAAGAGGGCTATGGAACGTTCTCTTGAATATATGGGTTTAGAACCCAAACAAGAAATACAAAAAATTAAAATTGATAAAGTATTTATTGGCTCTTGCACTAATGGCAGAATTGAGGATTTAAGAGAAGTTGCCAAAGTTGTAGAGGGCAAAAAAGTTTCTGTAGACTCAATGATCGTTCCTGGTTCAGGTCTAGTTAAAAAACAAGCTGAAGAAGAAGGTTTAGATAAAATTTTTATTGAAGCGGGATTTGATTGGAGAGAGCCAGGTTGCTCCATGTGTTTAGCTATGAATCCAGATCAATTAAAACCGCAAGAAAGATGCGCATCAACATCAAATAGAAATTTTGAAGGTAGACAAGGTAGAGAAGGTAGAACACATCTTGTTAGTCCTGCAATAGCTGCTGCCTCTGCAATCAAAGGTTCTTTTGCAACAGCAGAGGATTTATAAATGGAATCATTTAAAACAATAATTGGTATCCCTGCACCACTTCCAATGATTAATGTCGATACCGATATGATTATTCCAAAACAATTTTTGAAAACAATTAAGAGATCTGGTTTAGGAAAAAACTTATTTCATGAATTAAGATACGATATTCAAGGTAACATAAAGAATGATTTTGTTCTTAACTGGGACCCTTATAAAACTTCAAAAATTTTAATTGCTGGGGCAAATTTTGGTTGTGGATCAAGTAGAGAGCATGCACCATGGTCACTATTAGATTTTGGTTTTAAGTCAATAATTGCACCAAGCTTCGCAGATATTTTCTATAATAATTGTTTTAAAAATGGAATACTGCCAATCAAGTTAGATCAACAAAAGGTAGATATATTAATGAACGAAGCAGAAAATAAAAATGATGTTTCAGTTGATTTAGAAAATCAAAAAATCACTTATCAAAATGATAAAACAATAGAATTTGAAATTGATGCATTTCGAAAAAAATGTTTGCTAGAAGGTTTGGATGATATTGGTTTGACGCTCCAAAAAAATAAAAAAATTGATGTTCACGAAGAAAAAATACACAGTATCCAACCTTGGATAGTGTAGTCAAAAATGAGTAATAAAAAAATTTTAATTTTACCTGGCGATGGAATTGGCAATGAAGTTATGGCTGAGGTATTAAAAATCATTGATTGGATGGAAAAAACTAAATCTTTATCTTTTGATATCTCTGAAAGATTAGTTGGTGGTACGGCATACGATAAAGAAGGTAATTCTATAAGTGATGAAACAATACAAGTAGCTATGGATTGTGATGCAGTATTATTTGGTGCGGTAGGAGGTGCTAAATGGGATAACGTAGAAAGAGATAAAAGACCTGAAGCAGCCTTATTAAGATTAAGAAAAGACCTAGATCTGTTTGCTAATCTAAGACCAGCTGTTGTTTTAGATGCTCTTTCAGATTCATCATCTCTAAAATCTAATCTTGTTAAAGGATTAGATATTTTGATAATAAGAGAATTAACAAGTGGTGTATATTTTGGACAACCAAGAGGTATATCAAAAATAAGTGAGACTGAAAGTAAGGCAGTTGATACTCAACTATATACCACATCAGAAGTTAATAGAGTTTCACGAGTGGCATTTGATTTAGCAAAGTTGCGTAACAATAAAGTTACATCAGTAGAAAAATCAAATGTAATGGAAACAGGTTTATTTTGGAAACAAACTGTAACAGATTTACATAAAAAGGAATATTCTAATGTTAATTTAGAACACATGCTTGCAGATAATTGTGCAATGCAATTAGTTCGTTATCCAAAACAATTTGATGTCATACTTACAGATAATTTATTTGGTGATCTTTTAAGTGATACTGCAGCTATGCTAACAGGATCTTTAGGAATGCTCCCTTCAGCAGCCCTTGGACCAGTTAAAGAAAATGGAACTAGAGCAGCAATGTATGAGCCCGTTCATGGTAGTGCACCAGATATCGCTGGTCAATCTAAAGCAAATCCTTTAGCAATGATTATGAGCTTTGCTATGATGTTGAAATATAGTTTTGATATGCAAGAAGATAGTCAAATGATTGAGACAGCTGTACAGAATGTATTACTAAAAGGTTTAAGAACAGCTGATATAAAAGATGGAGCAGAAAAAATTATCTCAACTCAAGAAATGGGAAATGCTGTTATTGAAGAATTAAAAATTCTATCTGGAAATTAAATGACTCAAAAATACAATATAGCAGTAGCAGGAGCAACAGGTGCGGTAGGAACAGAAATAGTTCAAATATTAGAGCAAAGGGATTTTCCAATAGACAATTTATATTTACTTGCATCATCAAAATCAAAAGGTAAAAAAGTAGAGTTTAAAGATAAAGAAATTGTTGTAGAAGACTTATCAGAATTTGATTTTTCAAAAGCTCACATTGGTTTATTTTCACCCGGTGGTAAAATTTCTGCAGAATATGCACCAAAAGCAGCTAAAACAGGATGTATTGTTATAGACAACACCTCTCATTTTAGAATGCAACAAAATATTCCTTTAATCGTTCCTGAAGTGAACGCTTATGCACTTGATGAATTTTTTGATGATGAAAACAGAACTAATATTATTTCAAATCCTAACTGTTCAACTATACAAATGGTTGTTGCATTAAAACCACTTCATGAAAAAGCAATTATAAACAGAGTTGTGGTATCAACATATCAAGCTGTTTCTGGAGCAGGTAAAACAGGTATGGATGAATTGTTTAATCAGACTCAAAATGTTTATGCAAACCAAGAATTAAAAAAAGAAAAGTTTACAAAACAAATTGCTTTTAATGCCATTCCTCACATTGGAGCTTTTTTAGAAAATGGTAATACAGAAGAAGAGCAAAAAATGGTTGATGAAACTAAAAAAATTCTAGATGAGGGAATTAATGTTTCAGCAACTTGTGTTAGAACAGCTGTATTTATTGGTCATTCAGAAGCACTAAATATAGAGTTTGATTCACCATTAGATGAAAAAGAAGCTAACGAAATATTATCTAACTCTGAAGGTATTTCAGTAATTGATCATCGAAAAGATGAAGGTTATGTGACTCCTGTTGAAATTGCAGGAGAGGATAAAGTTTATATTAGTAGAATTAGAAATGATCAATCAATAGATAATGGTTTGAATTTATGGGTAGTCTCAGATAATTTGCGTAAAGGAGCAGCGCTTAATGCTGTTCAAATTGCTGAGTTAGTAATTTCAAAGTACTCAGAAAAAATAACTATTTAATTGGCGGTCTCGTAGGGACTCGAACCCCAAATCCATGTTCCGAAGACACGTGTGATATCCATTTCACCACGAGACCTAATCGCTATATTTATTTCTACCAAGAACTATTCGGTTGTTTTAAAAACATCTCTTCTTCATTTGTTGTCTTTCTATTTAACATTTTATTTCTATGTGGGTACCTTCCAAATTTTTTAATTGCCACGCTATGATCATCCCAAGCTTTTTTAATATTAGTATACTCGGAATGATGATTTAAATATTGATCGACTAATTTATGACCAAGTTTATGATCTAAGATATCCTCACTATGAATTAATGGTAGTAATAAAAAATGTATCTTATCAACATCTAGACTATCTAAATATTTTTTATTTATTGCTTCTTTAACAATTAAAACACACTTAGTATCCTGGTCATAAGCTTTTGAATTATTTCTGAAAAAATTTCTTGATAGTTGATCAAGTAATATAATCAAAGCTACGCATTCTTCAGCATTATTCTTCCAATTATCATAGCCATTATTAATAGCTTTAGTGTAATCATCCATAAAAGTACTTCTCAAAATATTATCAAATTCATCATCTTTTTTAAACCACTGTTCAAGCGGTGTTTTGATGAAACAAAATTCTAGAATAGCTTTAGCTCTTTCATTAATCACAGAGCTGTAATATAAATATATATTTTCCAAATGACATTAAGTAATTTAAACAAATCCATTATTCATTGTAGAAAGTGTGAACGCTTAGTCAACTTCCGCGAAAAAATTGCTAAAGAAAAAAGAAAACAATATTTTGATCAAAGTTATTGGGGTAAGCCGATTACTGGCTATGGAGATGAAAAAGCTAAATTGTTAATGGTAGGCCTTGCGCCAGCAGCACATGGAGGAAATAGAACAGGTCGAGTTTTTACAGGAGATAAATCTGCAGATTTTTTATTTTCCTGTTTATTTAAAACTGGATTTGCAAATCAACCAGATTCAGTAGATAGAAGTGATGGGTTAGAGCTTCAAAATATGTACTTAACTACTGCCCTTAAATGTGTACCTCCAGAAGATAAACCTACTTCAAAAGAATTGAAAACATGTTTTAATTTTTTCAATCAAGAAATTGCTTTCTTAAAAAAAATAAAAGTCATTGTTGCTCTTGGTAAAATTGGTCATGACGCCTGTGTAAATTATTATAAGCAACAATATGAAATACGAAATAAAGATTTTATTTTTTCTCATGGATCTATGAATATTTTACCCGATAAGAAAATCTTAGTTGGCAGTTATCATCCAAGTCCACGAAATGTTAATACAGGAAGAATAGATATAAATAAAATGGTAAAACTTTTAAATAGTATTAAAAAATTGCTTTAAACTATAATGAAAAAATTTTTTTTACATGATCCAAATCTTTTACTGTACGGATTTGCCATGGTCTTCTTTGCAAGTTATGGACAGACTTTCTATATTGCATTGTTTAACGAAGACATTCGTAATGTATATAAAATAACAGATGGTGAGTTTGGATTAGTTTATGCCATAGCAACGCTTGTAAGTTCGTTTCTATTTATAAACTTTGCTAAATTAATAGATAAAATTGATTTAAGATTATACTCCATAGGTATTATTCTTGGTTTAGCTTTTGCTTGCATTGGTTTTTATTTTATTTTTGATAATATTTTTCATCTCTTTCTTATTTTATTTTTATTACGTTTTTTTGGACAGGGGGCTATGACACATGCTGGCTCAACTTCAATGGCAAGATATTTTTTAATTGATAGAGGTAAAGCAATATCAGTTGCAACACTTGGAGGAATGTTAGGTATAATGTTTTTACCAAAGATTATTGTTAATTTGGACCTATACTTTAATTTTAAAACTCTTTGGTTTTTAACAACTTTAACTCTTTTGATCTTAATTCCAATAATATACTTTATTCTTTACAATCAAAAAAGTAGGGATTCTGACCTTCAAAAAAATATTGATAATGAGAAAACATATAAAAGTTGGACCATTACAGAAATTTTAAAAGACCGAGTTTTTTTCATTTATTTTCCATTAGCTGCATCTTTTCCATTTATTGGTACTGGGTTAATGTTTCATCAGATTTATATTTTTGATGCTAAAGGGTGGACAATGGAAATGCTTGGGAACGGATATATATATTTTGGATTATTTTCTATTTTAGGATTATTAATAGGTGGACCCTTAATAGATAAGATAAATACAAAGAAAGCAATACCATTTGTGTTATTACCTTTGTTAATCTGTATCACCATTCTTTTTTTCTTTAATAATTTTTGGTCATTCGTGCTTTACATGTCTTTATTTGGATTTAACTTGGGCCTATCTGCGCCGTTTATGGGATCACTCTGGGCAGAAATTTATGGAGTGAAAAGTATTGGAACTGCTAAAGCTTTACTACACGCAGTTGGGGTTTTTGCGAGTGCCTTATCGCCTGTTGTTTTTGGATATGCTATTGATTGGGGTTATGGAATATCAGTTATATTTTTAATCAGTTTCATTATGATTGTTGTATCATCAATTTTACCTATAATTTATAAAACATGAATAAACAAATAATGGAGAGTCTTAATTTTCTAATCAAGGAATATAAACGACTAAAAAAGAAAAAAGAAAATAAAAGTATTAGCAGTGGTGAACTAGAAACTTTAAAACAACTTGAGCAGTACTTAGGTAAAAAATAATGTTTAATGTTATTGATCAATACAATAGTTTTGTCGAAAATAATTTTATTAAAAAAAATAAAGATCAAATTGAATTCTTAAAACAAGCAGATAATATATGGTCATCTTTTAGTAAAACAAAGTTATTTTTTAAGGATAAAATTTTTGAAGGAATTTATCTTTATGGTCAAGTTGGAACAGGAAAAACATTTTTATTAAATTTATTTTATCAAAATACCAAGATTGGAAAAAAAATTCATTTTAATAATTTAATGAATGAAATCCATGAACAAGTTAAAAAATCAGAAAATAAAGAACTTGCAATCGAAAACTATGTAAAAGATTTAAGTAGAGATCACAAAATTATATTTATTGATGAATTACATATTTTTAATATTGTTGATGCATTAATAATAAAAAAAATATTTAATTATTTTTCTAAATATAAAATATTTATATTATTGTCGTCAAATTTTCATCCAGATAATTTATATAAAGATGGTTTACAGAGAAATGATTTTTTACCATTTATTGATTTAATTAAAAAAAATTTTTTTCTCTATGATATTAGCATTAAAACTGATTTTCGTCGACAAACTTTAAATCAATCAAAGACATATTTCACACCTATAACAACTGAAACGTCAAATGAATTTGAAAAATTATTTAATCGCTTTGTTGATCCCTCTCATTTAACAAATGTAAAAATAAAATCTAAAAGTCGTGAACTAGAGTTTGATAAATGCACATCAAATCTAATGATGATAGATTTTGAAAATCTTTGTGAAGTAAATTTTGGCAATGAAGATTATAAAAATATTGCAGATAAATTTAAGTTGGTATTTTTAAAAAATGTTCCTGAATTTGATAATCAGAAAAAAGATGCGTGCAGAAGATTTATTGGATTAATTGACATGTTATATGAAAATAATTGTTCAATTGTAATTTTAGCTTCAAAACCTATAAATTCATTGAATAATATAAATACTTTAGCAGAAGAATTTAAGAGAACTGCTAGCAGATTATATGAAATGACTATAGTAAAACCAGATTGACGAAATACATAATCAGATTTTTAGTAAGCACTGTAGTTTTATTAATAGTAGTTTATTTTATTGCAGGTTTTTATGTTGCTTATCAAATTTTAAAAATAGATCCAACTTGTGGTTTACACGAAGGATCTCTTCCTAATTCATGGAGTACAACAGTTGATTCACATGAATATTCTATTCTTGCACGACAAAAAGTAAGAGAAAATTTTAACTTTAAAGACTACTATTTAGATGAATGGCAAGATGTATACTTTCAATCTCGTGACTCAGACATTAAGATTAATGGATGGCTGTTTAATTATTTTCCAAATAGACCAATTATAATTGTAACACACGGTATAAGCCCAAATGGTAAATGTAAGTCTGAAGCAAATCTTATTGCAAGTTTTTTAGTTAATAAAAAATTTAATGTTCTTACGATAGATTTAAGAAACTACGGCCAAAGTGATACTGTAAGTAGTTATGATGATTTAGGTTTAAAGTCATATAATGACATTCTTGGTGCATTTGATTTTTTAAAAAAAATTGGTTTCAAGTCTTATAGCATTGGATTACATGGAATATCTCTTGGTGCAAGCACCTCTATTTTTGCAGCACATGCAGAACCGGAAATACTTGCAGTGTGGGCAGATAGTTCACTTGCTGAATTTAATATGATTTTAAAAGATGAAATAGCAAGATATGGTCTTGCTATAGAATTTGGGCCAGTAGTTAGTTTAGCTGGAAGAATCTTAACTGGAACAGATCCAAGAGAATTATCTCCAGCTAAAAAATTATCAAAGAACCAATATTATTTTTTTACTCATGGCGACTCTGATACAAGAATCTTAACAAGACACTTTAATTATTTTAAAGAATACACAAATCAAAATAAAATTAATGCTGAGTTTTGGTTAGTTGAAAACTCTTATCATGTAGATGCTATGTTTAAATATCCCGAAGTATACTCTAAAAAGATGGAAGAATTTTTTAATAAAAATTTAAAGTAGGCCGGACTCTAAAACTAGTTTGTACCTTGGCAGACACCTCTCTAGAATAAGAAACTCAACTAATTATCAAACGGCGGGTAAGATAATTAAAATTCTTGGCGTTCCTCCGAAGCTAAGAAACGAGTATTATCCGGCTTATTAAGAGTAATATCTATCTATTTAAAATTCAAGATTTTTAGTTAAATTTGGCATTAAATTTGGATGATTTTCATAAAATTTGGCACTTTTTATCAACATTTTACAAACTTCCGTGATAGTAAGAAAAAAACAACTAAACCATTAAT
Organism: uncultured Alphaproteobacteria bacterium; assembly: GCA_902575375.1. Taxonomy (GTDB): domain Bacteria; phylum Pseudomonadota; class Alphaproteobacteria; order HIMB59; genus CACPNW01. The sequence goes on along the minus strand of CACGRD010000005.1, from coordinate 32,279 downwards.
ATTTTGAAATTTGAAGAAAAATACTTACTTATGAAACATACAAAAAATGAAAAAAATGACTGATAATAGACCATTATCACCTCACCTATCTATTCACAAAAGAGTACTTACAGCAGTATTTTCAATTTTTCATAGGATATCTGGAATAGGATTAAGTGTGGGTGCACTATTAATTTCAATTTGGTTTTTTTTAATTAGTTTTGGTCCCGAATTTTATATTTATTTTGAAACTCTTTCTAAGAGTATTTTGTTTAAATTAGTTCTAATGATTTGGACTGTTGGTATTTTTTACCACTTATTCAATGGATGTAGAAAATTATATTGGTCATTCGGTATTGGAATGGAATTATCTCAAGTATATAAATCGGGTTATGCTGTTATATGTTTAACTTTAATTTCTAGTATAGTTGTCTGGTATTTTGCATGAAAAATTATGCTCTAAAATGGTTAACCCAAAGAATCACTGCGTCAATTTTAATTCCATTGACGTTTTGGTTTATATACTCTGCAATATCATTATCAAAGATGACTTATTCTGAAATAGAAATTTTTTTTCAATCCTATGTTAATGCATTCTTATTTTTTGTGATGATGCAATCTATGCTTCTGCATTCAAAATTGGGTCTGCAAACAATTATTGAAGATTATGTCACATCGAAAAAAACAGCCAAATTTATTAAAGTATCAATTAATAATCTTGTTTATTTTATCATGATTTTAGTTACAGTAAATTTAGTTAGAATGGTTTTTTAGATGTCTAATTCATACAAAATTATCGATCACCACTATGACGTTGTAGTTGTTGGAGCTGGAGGATCGGGGCTTAGAGCTACGCTTGGATGTGCCGAAGCTGGTTTAAAAACAGCGTGTATATCAAAAGTCTTTCCAACAAGAAGTCATACTGTTGCAGCACAAGGTGGAATTGGAGCAGCACTAGGTAATATGGGTGAAGATAATTGGAAGTGGCACATGTATGATACAGTTAAGGGTTCCGATTGGCTTGGTGATCAAGATGCAATTGAATACTTATGTTCTAAAGCCCCTGAAGCAGTAATTGAACTTGAAGAATATGGCATGCCTTTTAGTAGAACAGATGATGGCAAGATTTATCAAAGACCTTTTGGCGGACACTTAACCAATAATGGCGAGGGAGCTCCTGCTATGAGAGCTTGTGCAGCAGCTGATAGAACGGGACATGCTTTACTCCATACACTTTATCAGCAATCACTTAAAAATAATGTAGAATTTTATATTGAATATTTTGTTTTAGATTTAATTTCTGATGATCAAGGTAATTGCATTGGTGTGGTAACATGGTGCTTAGAGGATGGATCAATCCATCGATTTTTATCTCATCAAACAATTCTAGCTACTGGTGGATATGGAAGAGCTTACTTCTCATCCACGAGTGCTCACATTTGTACTGGTGACGGTAGTGCAATGGCTTTAAGACAAAACCTACCTCTTTCTGATATGGAATTTATTCAGTTCCATCCAACAGGAGTTTACGGTGCAGGAGTGTTAATCACTGAGGGAGCAAGAGGAGAAGGTGGATATTTAACTAATAGTGATGGTGAAAGATTTATGGAAAGATATGCTCCAAATGCAAAAGATCTAGCATCAAGGGATGTAGTAAGCCGAGCAATGACTATTGAAATTAGTGAAAATAGAGGCTGTGGAGATAATGCCGATCATGTGCTACTTCATCTTGAGCACATTGATGCTGATACATTACATAAAAGATTACCCGGTATTTCAGAAACTGCAAAAATATTTGCCGGAGTTGATCTAACTAAAGATCCAATACCAGTTCTTCCAACAGTTCATTATAATATGGGTGGTATACCGACAAATTATAGAACAGAAGTTCTAAGGCCAACAAATGAAAATCCAGATAACGTTTGTGAAGGTTTAATGGCCGTTGGTGAGGCTGCATGTGTTTCTGTACACGGTGCTAATAGATTAGGAACAAATTCATTAATTGATCTTGTTGTTTTTGGCAAAGCAGCTAGTCTAACATGTAAAGAAAAAGTAAAACCAAATTCTAAAAAAATTGAAATTAGTCAATCAAAAACAGATAATATTATTGAGCGATTTGATAAGATTAGAAACAGCAAAGGAAACTCTACAACTGGAGAGCTTCGCACTTCCATGCAACATATAATGCAGCAAAAATGCGCAGTATTTAGAACACATGATCTCATATCAAAGGGTATTGAAGAATATTCTAAGGTTGAAAGCTCAATGGATGATATAGATATTAAAGACAAATCATTAATCTTTAATACAGACTTGGTCGAAGCTTTAGAGTTACACAATTTAATGGCACAATCAAAAGTTACTCTTCATTCTGCTTTAAATCGAACTGAAAGTAGAGGCGCACATGCAAGAGAAGATTATAAAGAAAGAGATGATAATAATTGGTTAGTTCACTCTTTAGCCTGGTTAAACGATAAGGGAGATGTGAATATGGGTTCTAGAGGTGTTCATATGAATACTCTAACTAATCATGTTCAACCAATACCACCTAAAAGAAGAGTTTATTAATGGCTCAGTTTACACTTCCTGCGAATTCAAAAATAACTAAAGGGAAAACTCATCAACTAAAAGAACCTGCAAATGATCCAAAGAAACTTGCAATTTACAGATGGGATCCTGAAGATGATAAAAATCCTAGAATAGATAATTATGAGATAGATCAAGAAAAGTGTGGCCCAATGGTATTAGACGCACTTATGAAAATAAAAAACGAAATTGATCCGACTTTAACATTTAGAAGATCTTGCAGAGAAGGAGTTTGTGGTTCCTGTGCTATGAATATTGATGGTGTTAACACATTAGCATGTTTGAAAAGTATGTCTGATGTTAAGAATGAAATAAAAATTTACCCTCTTCCACATATGCGTGTGGTAAAAGATTTAGTTCCAGATCTTAGTAAAGCCTATGAGCAACTGGCTTCCATTAGACCTTGGTTGCAGCGTGAAAAAACAAATGAAGAAAAAAACTCAGGAGATGAAAAAAAACAATCACCAAAAGATAGAGAAAAACTAGATGGTAAATGGGAGTGTGTATTATGTTTTTGTTGCACTACTTCTTGCCCAAGTTATTGGTGGAATGGAGATGAATATTTAGGACCCGCTGTCCTTTTACAAGCAGCAAGATGGGTTAGTGACTCTAGAGACTCAGAAAGAAAAGAGAGATTAAAAGCAATAAATGATTCATTAAAACTTTATAGATGTCATTCAATAATGAATTGTACTAGGTCTTGTCCTAAAGGTCTAAATCCAGCTAAAGAAATTGCTGGACTTAAAAAGGCTATTGTTACAGAATTATAATTAAAGTATAAAACTTAAATGAGAAAAAAAATTGCTCTCATTGGAGCAGGCAATATCGGCGGGACTTTAGCACAACTTGTTAGTTTAAAAGAATTAGGTGATGTAGTTTTATTAGATATTTTTGAAGGGATGCCTAAGGGTAAATCTTTAGATTTAGCCCAGTCATCTTCCATCGAGGGATTTCATGCTGATTTTAAAGGTACTTCAAGTTTTAGAGATATCAAAAATTCTGATGTAGTAATAGTTACTGCAGGTTTTCCAAGAAAACCAGGTATGTCTCGAGATGATCTTGTAGAAAAAAATTCTATAATCATTCAAAATGTTGGGAAAAATATTAAAAAATATTGTCCAAAAGCATTTGTTATATGCATTACTAATCCACTGGATGCAATGGTAAGTGTCCTTCAGAAATCATCAGGCCTTAAAACAAATATGTGTATTGGCATGGCTGGTGTTTTAGATAGTGCAAGATTAAAATACTTTTTATCCAAGGAATTTAATGTTTCAATTAACGATATCAGCGCTTTTGTCTTAGGTGGTCATGGAGACACAATGGTTCCACTTATGCGATATTCAACAGTATCAGGTATCCCCGTACCTGAGTTAATAAAGATGAAATGGACAACAAAAAAAAATATAGACAAAATTATTCAAAGAACACGTGATGGTGGAGCTGAAATAGTAAAACTCATGAACACATCTGCCTTTTATGCGCCGGCTTCTTCAGCTATTCAAATGGCAGAGTCATTTTTGTTAGATCAAAAAAGATTATTACCATGTGCTGCATATCTTAATGGTGAATATGGAGTAAAAGGACTATATGTTGGAGTTCCAGTTATCATTGGCAAAAAAGGTGTTGAAAAAATTATTGAATTAAAACTTAATAATAATGAAAAGAAAGAATTTAATCATTCCGTTAAAGCAGTAAGATCATTAACTACATTGTCTAACAAGCTTCTAAATAAGAAAAATAAAAAATAATTGTATTTTTCATCTAATCTAACTATTACCTTTTTATCAAAATGAATTTGCATGAATACCAAGCTAAAGATCTACTAAGAAAGTACAATCTACCTATACTTGAAGGCAAAAGTTACATTGAAAATGTTGATGATTTAGAAAAAGATTTACAAAATATAAAAGGACCTCCTTGGGTTATCAAATCACAGATACATGCTGGAGGAAGAGGAGCAGGGAAATTTTTAAAACCATTTAATACAAAAGGTGGAGTACAAATAACAGAATCAATTGATGATGCACAAAAAATTGCAAAAGGAATGATGGGTAACATATTGATTACAAAACAAACAGGTAATGAGGGAAAGTTAGTAAATAGAATTTATTTAGAAGCTGGATGTGAAATTGATAGGGAATATTATTTAAGTATTCTGCTTGATAGGAATCAATCAAAATTAATGATGATGATATCTGATGCTGGTGGTGTAGACATAGAAGATGTAGCTGAGAAAACACCAGAAAGAATTCAATATGTTTATTTTGATAACTTAGAAGATTTTACAATTAGTGACAGTCTTCAAAATAAATTAAATTTTTCTATTAATGAGTTTAACCAATTTAAAGAAATTGTTTCAAATTTATGTAAGGCCTATGTAGAAATAGATGCTTCTTTAATTGAAATTAATCCTCTTGTTGTGACAAAAGATGAAAAACTAATTCTTTTAGATGCTAAAATTAATATTGATGATAATGCTCTGTATAGACAGGCTGACATTGAAAAATTAAAAGATACTTCAGAAGAAAATGATTTAGAACTTGAAGCTTCTGAAAACGATATGGTTTACATTAAACTAGATGGAAAAATAGGCTGTATGGTTAACGGAGCTGGGCTAGCTATGGCAACTATGGATATTATTAAACAATTTGGAATGGAGCCAGCCAATTTTTTAGATTTAGGTGGTACAGCAAATAAAGAAAGAGCCATTAAAGCTTTCAAGATTATTCAATCAGATAAAAATGTGAAATCTGTCTTCATAAATATTTTTGGAGGAATCATCCATTGTGATATGATTGCTAATGGCATCATTGATGCAATTAAAGAATTAGATTTTAAACTTCCTGTTGTTGTACGTTTTCAAGGAACAAATTCTAAAGAGGGAAGAGACATTATAAATAATTCATCATTAGGATTAATTTCAATTGATGATTTTTCAAATGCAGCTCAGAAAGCTGTGGAGTTATCAGAATAGTGTCAATTTTAGTTAATAAAAATACAAGACTTATATGCCAAGGCTTTACAGGTTCACAAGGAACATATCATTCTGAACAAGCTATAGCATATGGTACAAACCTTGTAGGCGGTGTAACACCTGGTAAAGGAGGGCAGACCCATTTAAATTTACCGGTGTTTAATACCGTTGCCGATGCAGTTAAACAAACTGAAGCAAACGCAACAGTCATTTATGTGCCTGCTAAGTTTGCTGCTAAAGCAATCCACGAAGCTTTAGATGCAAACATTGAATTAATTGTATGTATTACAGAAGGTATTCCAGTCTTAGATATGATTGATATAAAAAAAAGAATTATTAACAATAAAACATATTTGATTGGGCCAAACTGTCCAGGTTTAATAACACCTTCCGAATGCAAGATTGGTATCATGCCTGGTTTCATCCATAAAAAAGGTAAAATAGGTATAGTGAGTAGATCAGGAACATTAACTTATGAAGCTGTTGCACAAACAACAGAGGTAGGATTAGGTCAATCAACATGTGTTGGTATTGGTGGAGACCCAATACATGGTATGGATTTTGTAGATTGTATAAAGTTATTTTTAGAAGACGATGAGACTGAGGGAATATTAATGATAGGTGAAATTGGTGGCGAGGAGGAAGAAAATGCGGCAGAATTTATTTCAAATTCAAAAAGAAAAAAACCAGTTTCAGCATTTATAGCTGGACAATCTGCCCCTAAAGGAAAACGTATGGGTCATGCAGGCGCTATCGTTTCAGGCTCAAAAGGTACAGCTTATTCCAAAATTAAATCTTTAGAAAATGCTGGAGTTTTGGTGTCAAAATCCCCGGCATCATTGGGAAAAACTATGAAATTAGCAATGCAAAATGGGAATAATTAGTTTCCATTAGTATGATTTTTATACGAAATGGTTTTAGTTTAATAGAAATCTATGAATGATACTTTCTTAAATAGTGCTAATGCTCCATATGTAGCCGAACTATATTCTAAATTTAGAAATGACCCTGAAAGTGTGGATACAACTTGGAAAGATTTTTTTAATAATTTGAATGAAGATGACTATTCTGTTCTTAAAGATTTTGGAGGACCAGAATGGAAAGAACGTCCGTCAAGTATAATAGATAAAAATTACATAACTAAGGTTATAAAATCAAATGCGAATTACAATTCTGAGGAATTTAGAATATCAACCTTAGATTCAATTAGAGCGTTAAGATTAATTAGAGCTTTTAGAATTAACGGACATTTAATTGCAGATCTTGACCCCTTAGGAATATCTGAAAGAGAGTATCCTCAAGAATTAGATTATAAAAGTTATGGTTTTAATGAAACAGATTTAGAAAAAGAAATATTCATTGATGGAAGTTTAGGTTTAGAAAAAGGTAAATTAAAAAATATTATTAAAATATTAAAAGAAACTTATTCTGCTTCAATTGGTGTTGAATTTTTACACATACAACAAGCTGATCAAAAACAATGGGTCCAAGAAAGAATTGAAGAAGTAAGAAATAAAACAAATTTTACAAATGAAGGAAAAAAAGCAATTTATAAAAGATTAGTTGAATCAGAACTATTTGAGCAGTTTTTAGATAAAAAGTTTTTAGGTACAAAGAGATACGGTATCGAAGGTGGTGAAGCGATGATACCTGGGATAGAGCAAATTGTTAAACAGGCATGTTTGTCTGGAATTGAAGATATTATTATTGGAACAGCTCATCGAGGTAGACTAACACTTCTATCAAGTGTTTTGGAAATGCCTTACAAAAAAATATTATCAAAATTCCAAGGATCTTTAAACGATCCAAATGAGGTACTAGGTTCAGGTGATGTAAAATATCACTTAGGAGTTTCTGCTGATCGTGAATTTGAAAAAAAGAAAATTCATTTATCGCTCACTTCTAATCCATCACATTTAGAGGCAGTTAACCCAGTTGTGGCAGGAAAAGTAAGAGCTAAACAAACTTTAGCTAAAGATAAAACAACAGATAAAGTTATCGGTTTATTAATTCATGGAGATGCAGCAATAGCTGGACAAGGAGTTGTGGCCGAAACATTTGCTATGTCACAATTAAGAGGGTTTAAAACAGGTGGTACCATTCACTTTGTAATTAACAATCAGATAGGTTTTACAACTATGCCACAATATGGACGATCAGCACCTTATTGTACTGAAATTGCAAAAATGGTTCAGGCACCAATATTTCATGTTAATGGCGATGACCCAGAAGCAGTAGTTCATGTTTGTAGACTTGCAACGGAATTTAGAAATAAATTTAAAGTCGATGTTGTTGTAGATATGTTTTGCTACAGAAGATCAGGACATAACGAAGCTGATGAACCTTCTTTTACTCAGCCACTAATGTATAAGGCTATCAAAAAACAAATTACTACAAGAAAAAAATATGAAAAAAAATTAATTGAGAACAATACTCTTTCAGAAGAAGAATCTAGAGACATTGTAGATTCTTTTAAAAATTTTTTAGATAAAGAATTTGAATCAACTAAAAACTATAAACCAAATAAAGTAGATTGGTTAGAGGGAACTTGGACAGGTTTATCTACTGCAACATTTGATGCAAGAAGAGGAAAAACATCTGTAAAAGAAAAAACATTAATTAACGTTGCTAAAAAAATTCATGAAATACCTGCAGATTTTAATGCCCATAGAAGAATCAAAAAAATTTATGGAGATCGATTAACAAGTGTCATCAATGGAAAAGGTATTGATTGGGCAACCTCTGAAAGTTTAGCTTTAGCGACACTTTTAGATGAGGGATACGGTGTTCGAATATCTGGACAAGATGTTGGAAGAGGAACATTTAGTCATAGACATGGTGTTCTATACGATCAAGAAAACGAAAACCGTTTTGTTCCATTAAGACACTTTCAAAACAAGCAAGGTTACTTTGAAATTATAGATAGTTTTTTATCTGAGTTTGGTGTTCTTGGTTTTGAATATGGATATTCACAAGTTGATCCTAAGACACTAGTTATATGGGAAGCGCAGTTTGGTGATTTTGCAAATGGCGCACAAATTATGATTGATCAATTCATTAGTTCTGGAGAAAGAAAATGGTTGAGAATGTCTGGTTTAACGATGCTTCTTCCCCACGGACATGAGGGCCAGGGTCCTGAGCATACAAGTGGAAGATTGGAGAGATTTTTACAGATGTGTGCGGAAGATAATATGCAAATTGTTAATTGCACAAGTCCTGCTAATTATTTTCATGTTTTAAGAAGGCAACTACATAGAAACTTTAGGAAACCTCTAATTATATTTTCACCAAAATCTACACTAAGACATAAATCTAATGTTTCTAATATTGAGGATTATATTAATGGATCAACTTTCCATAGAATTCTAACTGATAAATTATCTGTTAAAGAAAAAAGGAAAAATAAAAGATTAATCATTTGCTCTGGTAAAATATATTTTGAACTTGCAGATCATATAGCAAAAAATAAAATTAAAAATCTCTCCATAATAAGATTGGAGCAGATTTATCCATTTCCTTATGAAAACTTTAGAGATGAATTAAAACATTATACTGATGCTGAAATTATCTGGGCACAAGAAGAGCCAAAAAATATGGGTGCTTGGGGTTTTGTAAAAGGTAGATTGGAAAGTGTTATGCAGGAAGCCAAAGTTAAACAAGAAAAAATATTCTATGTTGGTAGAAGTCCAGCTGCGTCTCCTGCCGCTGGTTCTTTAGAAAGACACATAAGCAACCAAGAAACTATTATAAAAATGGCAACTGAAGTTTCGATTAGCAAAATTATCAAATCTTGGGCAGGTATTTCAACAAAATTAAAGACTAATCTGCCAATTGAATAAATTGATGTAAATGTTATTAAGCATTTAATTAATGAGCACTGAATTAATAGTTCCAACACTTGGAGAGTCAATTACGGAAGCAACTGTTTCAAAATGGCTTAAGAATATAGGCGATAATTTTGAAGCAGATGAACCTTTAGTTGAAATTGAGACAGACAAAATTACAGTTGAAGTACCAGCACCTCATGCAGGCTCTCTAAAAGAAATAAAAGTTTCTGAAGGCACTGACGTTGAAATTGGTGGTATTTTAGGAATCTTAGATGAATCAAAAAGCAAAACACCAAGTCCTAAAAAAACTGAAAATAAAGAAGAAAAAATAAAAGAAGAAGTAAAAGCAGTTAAGGTTGAAACAAAATCTTCGCCTGCCAAATCTTCACCATCTGCAAGAAAAATAGCTCAAGAAAATAATATTAAACTTGAAGATGTCACCTCATCCCGTTCTGATGGAAGAATTAATAAAGAAGATGTAGTTTCTCATCTTTCTTCTTCAAATAAAACAACCACTAACAAAGGTGAAAGAGAAGAAGTTGTTAAAATGTCTAAAATCAGACAGACAATATCTAAACGTTTAAAGGAGGCTCAAAATACAGCAGCCATACTTACGACTTTCAATGAAATTGACATGTCCAAAGTTATGGAAATTAGAAAATCAAAAAACCAAGAATTTCAAAGTCGGTATGAGGTCAAATTAGGTTTCATGTCATTTTTTGTAAAAGCGGTAGTAAAAAGTTTGCAAGAGTATCCAGCTGTGAATGCTGAAATTAAAGATGAAAATATAATTTATAAAAATCATTTTGATATAGGTATAGCTGTTGGAACTGAAAAAGGATTAGTCGTACCAATACTTAAAGACGCCGATCAATTGAGTTTTGGAGAAATAGAAACTAAAATTATTGATCTTAGTACAAAAGCCAAAGATGGAACGCTGACCATGGATGATTTGACTGGTGGAACTTTTACAATTTCAAATGGTGGCGTTTACGGATCAATGCTCAGCACACCAATTATCAATAGACCTCAATCTGGAATTTTAGGGATGCATAATATTCAAAAAAGAGCAGTAGTTGTAAATGATGAAATAGTAATTAGGCCAATGATGTATGTTGCATTAAGTTATGATCATAGAATTATTGATGGAAAAGAAAGTGTTGGATTTTTAGTGAAAGTGAAAGAACTTCTAGAAGATCCATCCGAATTAGTATTAGGAATATAAAATGGAAGATTTTGATTTAATAGTAATCGGCGCGGGACCTGGCGGATATGTAGCTGCAATCAGAGCGGCTCAACTTGGAATGAAGGTTGCTTGTATAGAAAAAGAGCCATCACTTGGTGGAACTTGTTTGAACATAGGATGCATACCTTCTAAAGCATTATTGAATTCATCTGAAAAATTTGTTGAAATTTCAAATCATGCTGCAGAGCACGGTATAAAAACATCGAAGATAGATTTAGACCTAAATGTGTTGATGGATCGCAAAACTAAGATTGTAAAAAAACTTACAACAGGGATCGGTTTTTTATTTAAGAAAAATAAAATAACGCATATTCCTGGCATGGCTTCATTTGTAGATAAAAATACTATTTCTATTACAAATGGAAAAAATGAAATTACCGCCAGTGCTAAAAATTTTATTATCGCAACAGGATCATCTTCGATTGAGATACCAAATATTCCTGTTGATGAAAAACAAATAGTATCTTCAACAGGTGCTCTTTCTCTATCTAAAATACCAAAATCACTCCTAGTTATTGGTGGTGGATATATTGGACTAGAGATGGGATCAGTATGGAGTAGATTAGGTTCAAAGGTAACAGTTGTTGAAGCTCTTGACAGAATTGTTCCAACTATGGATGGTGAAATTGCAAAAGAGTTTATGAAAATGTTAACTAAACAAGGATTAGAATTTAAATTATCTCATAAAGTTAGTACTGCAAAATCTGGTAAGTCTGGTGTAGATGTTGAGATGGAAACATCAGATAAAAAGAAAATAAAAGAAAACTACGAAATAGTTTTAATGTCAGTTGGAAGAAAACCAAACACAGAGGGACTGGGTCTCGAAAAAATTGGTATTAAATTAACCGCAAAAAAATCCATTGAAATTAAAGATAATTTTCAAACTTCTGTTGAAGGAATCTACGCAATTGGCGATGTAGCTCCAGGACCAATGCTAGCACATAAAGCTGAAGAAGAAGGAGTGGCTTGTGTTGAATTTATAAATGGTCAAAAACCTCATATAAACTACGACGCTATACCAGCGATTGTTTATACCAATCCAGAGATAGCATCAGTTGGAAAAACAGAGGAACAACTCAAGCAAGAAAAGATAGACTTCAAGGTTGGAAAATTTCCTTTTATGGCAAATGGCCGTGCCTTAACTACCTCCGCATCAGAAGGATTTGTTAAAATTCTGGTTGATAAACAAACAGATGAAATATTAGGTGCTCATATAATCGGTCATGATGCTGGACAGTTGATCGCTGAAATTGTTACGACAATAGAATTTGGTGGTAGTGCAGAAGATATTGCTAGAGTATGTCATGCTCATCCGACAACTAGTGAAGCAGTAAAAGAAGCAGCTTTAAGTGTAGATGGTAGAGCAATTCATATTTAAATTTTAGCTAGATCCATTCCTTTTGTGTATTTTTTTGATGATTGTTTTACAACTGCTTGACCGCACCTCATAACTTTTCTTTTATGATCAAAAGTCATTTTTGGTTCACCATGTAATTTCCATCCATTAGAGAGTGCCTCTGTTACTCTTTGGCAAAAATCAATAGTGTCATCATCTGTAATAAATCTATAACCTTTCATTTTACCTTCCTTTCATTTAATACTTAATAAATTTACTTCTATAATTTTAATTAAGTACTCAATAAGATCAGTTTGCATATCAACTTTGAATTTATTTTTATCTTTCGATCCCATAGCCAATATTAGACTATCTTCACGAAACTTAACTTTTAATAAAATATACGATTTTATCGTTGCTGATTTATTAGGAAAAAACAAAAGTAAACCTTTAGGATTTTGATTTAAATTTGTAACCATTTTGTTTTTAAAATAACTATTTGCAATTTTAATATCCAGTTGTGATAAGTTTTCTGCTCTAATATTTTCATTTGTAACAAAACAATTCATTTCATCACAACCTAAAATTGTTTTAAGATCATTTTTAATTAAGCTTATTAATTTTTGTAAACTTTTTACATTTAGAATTCTAATTGTAGATTTTAGAATTCTTTTTTGAGCATTTAAATGACTTTTTCCTGCAAGTAGTACTTTTGTCATTTGATTTTGTAGATCTATATTTTGTTGAGATATTTTTCTATATCTATAAGCTTCTAAATCAACAACCTTATCAGAACTATTATCAACGGTTGGAAAATTTAGTTCATTAACTAATTCTGAATTTTTAATAAAAAAATTTTTATTTTTTTTTAAAAAATTTATTATTTGTTTTTCACTAATTTCATCTTCATGTGCCATGACGATTATTTTGGCAAGATTTGCTGTCCTGTTTTTGCCCAATCATCAAGAAATGCTTTTAGCCCTTTATCTGTGAGAGGATGTTTATATAATTCGTGAATAACTTTAGGTGGTAGAGTTGAAACATGGGCACCAATCACAGCTGCGTCAATAAGATGTTGAGTATTTCTTACCGAAGCAACTAATACTTCAGTATCAAATCCATAATTTTCATACATTATTACTATATCTGAAATTAGATCCATACCTTTTTCACCAATATCATCGAGTCTTCCCACAAATGGAGAAATAAATGTTGCACCAACCTTAGCGGCTAGTAATGCTTGAGCAGCACTAAAACATAATGTTACATTTACCATGATATCTTTTTCTCTAAGAGCTTTGCAAGTCTGAAGACCAGCAGGTGTAAGAGGAACTTTTACAGCAACATTCTTAGCTAATGATGCTAAGTATTCACCTTCTTCAAGCATTTTGTCATATTCCGTTGCTGTCACTTCTGCACTTACTGGACCGGATACTATTGAGCAAATTGTTTTAATTGTTTCTCCCATATCTTTACCACTTTTTGCAATTAGAGATGGGTTTGTCGTAACACCGTCTATTAATCCACTAGGCATTAACTCTTCGATCTGAGGTATATCGGCAGTGTCTATAAAAAATTTCATTGTTTGTTGTATACCATATACAAGTTATTTAGAAAGTTAACATAAAAAAAAACATAAATATAATGTTGTACGATGTAGTAGTAACAAGACCTTTCGACAAAGTTTTCACTTATTCTTCAACAAATGAGCAACTTGAAATTGGTCAAGTAGTAATAGTTCCATTTGGAAAAAAAATAGAAGCTGGAATTATTTGGAAGAGGAATGTTAAAAATCCTGGATACGAAATTAAAGAGGTTACAAAAATTTGTAATGATCTTATCCTTCAGAATTCTTCAATCAATTTTATAAATTGGATCGCAAGCTATACTTTAGCTCCACTAGGAGCAGTTTTAAAATTATTCCTTATTAACAATGATATAGTTGAATTTGATAAAGAAAAATTAGATAGTTTCAATAACACCGAACCTTCTTTTGTGACCTTGAGTGAAGAGCAAGCAGATTCATTTAAAGAAATCACCCAATCATTTAATAAATCAAACAAACCTGTTTTATTAGAAGGTGTAACAGGCTCTGGTAAAACTGAAGTATATTTTGAAATAATAGATAAATTTTTAAAAGAAAAAAAACAAATATTAATAATGGTTCCAGAAATTAGTTTAACACCGCAACTAGAGACAAGAGTAAAGAAGCGTTTTGGAATGGAAGTGTGTTTGTGGCATTCTAAAATTACAAAAAAAAATAGGCAAAAAATTTGGCATAAATGTTTTGTAGGAGATCCAGTCATTGTTATTGGTGCTCGTTCAAGTTTGTTTCTTCCTTTTACAAACTTAGGATTAATTGTTGTCGATGAAGAACATGACTCTAGTTATAAACAAGAGGACAATATACGTTACCAAGCAAGAGATCTTGCAGTTGTAAGGGCTAAAATTGAAAAAAATTTTATATTATTAGCTTCGGCAACGCCGTCTTTAGAAACAATAAATAATGTTAAAATTAAAAAATATGATCAAGTCTATTTATCAAAACAATTTTCTGGAACTCCATTACCTGAAATTTCTATAATTGATTTAAATAAAAATAAACTTGATAAAGATAAATGGATATCACAATCAATTATAGATTCTATTTCTCAGTGCTTAGAAAATAAAGAACAAACTCTTATTTTTTTAAATCGTAGAGGATACTCACCATTAACCTTGTGTAATAGTTGTGGGTTCAGATATGAATGCGATCAATGTTCATCATGGATGGTTATGCATCAACACAAAAAAGTTTTCTTATGCCATCAATGCGGAACTATAAAAAAATTAAATTTAGATTGTCCTCAATGTAATGAAAAAGATAGTATAAAATTTGTTGGTCCTGGTGTTGAGAGAGTTGCAGAGGAGCTAAAAGAATTCTTTCCTGGGAAAAATATTTCCATCATGTCTAGTGACAACGTTAACACGCCAAACAAAATTAAAAAATTTATTACTGATATAAACAACAAAGATATAGATATAATTGTAGCCACACAAATTATGGCAAAAGGATATGATTTTCCAAATTTGTCATTAGTAGGAATTGTTGATGCGGACGCAGGTTTATTTGGCGGTGATCCTAGAGCTATAGAAAAAACTTTTAACCTACTTCAGCAAGTTGGAGGAAGAGCTGGTAGAGGAAAAAAAAATTGGTAAAGTTTTTCTTCAAACATATTTTCCAGATCAAGAAATAATTAAGTCGATTCAACTTCGAGAAAGAGAAGCTTTTATTGAAAAAGCTTTAGAAGAGAGAAAGAATTTTAATATTCCTCCTTTTGGTTTTATGACTTCAATAATTCTTTCTAGTCATACAAAGGCTTTAGTTCTTAAATACGCTTCAAGACTGGCTCAACAAGATCAAAATAGTGAAAATATTAAAGTTCTAGGTCCAGTTGAGGCTCCAATTTCTTTGCTTAGAGGACAATATCGATACAGAATATTATTGAAGAGCAAAAGTAGAAAAAATCTCAATAAATTTACAAAAAAAATTGTTGAAAAGACTAAACTACCTTCTTCTGTAAAGTTAATTATTGATGTTGATCCCTACTCATTTATGTAATTTACCCACAATTTTAAAAATATCTTCAATTTAACTCATTTGACGCACAAACTGACAGTTTACCTACTTTTTCTGATGTGTTAATAGCCTATTTCTAAACTTCTTATGAACTTAACTTATGGCATCTAACACGTTATCTGGAGACCTTATATCTGAAAGATATGGAGCAGCTCTCTATGATCTTGCATCTGAAAAAAAATGCATTGATGATATTCTAAATGATTTTGAATTAGTGCAAAACGCATTGAAAGAAAGTTCAGAATTGAGACAAGTTATTAAAAGTCCATTGGTAAATTCAGATGAGAAGCTTAATATTTTGCTAAAATTATTTTCTAAAGCAAATTTACATAATCTTACGACAACTTTTTTAAAAGTTCTTGATAACAATAAGAGAATTTCAAATATCGCTTCTATCATTTTACAATTTAAAAAAATAAACTCTGAAAAAAGAGGTGATATTACTGCTGACGTAACATCAGCAAATATATTATCTGATGATGAAAAAAATAATATTACAAATCAACTTAAAAAATCTTTAGGTGAAAAATTATCTTTAAATTTTGATGTTGATGAAGACATTATAGGCGGTTTAATTGTTAAGGTTGGTTCCAAAATGATTGATACATCTATAGCGAATAAAATTAATAAACTTAAAATTGCAATGAAGGGGGCATAATGGAAATTAAAGCTGCAGAAATATCGTCTGTAATTAAAGACCAAATAGCTAATTTTGAAACTAAAGCGGATGTTGCTGAGGTTGGAACAGTATTAAGTGTTGGAGATGGAATTGCACGTGTATATGGTCTTGATCAAGTACAAGCTGGAGAGATGGTAGAATTCCCAGGCGGCATTAAAGGTATGGCCCTCAACCTTGAAATGGATAACGTTGGTGTTTCAATCTTCGGTGATGATACTGGAATTAAAGAAGGTGACACAGTTAAACGTACAGGAGAAATTGTTGACGTTCCTGTTGGAAAAGAATTGTTAGGCCGTGTTGTTGATGGTTTAGGAAATCCTATTGATGGTAAAGGTCCTATTCAATCTTCTGAAAAGAGAAGAATTGAATTAAAAGCTCCAGGTATTATTCCTCGTCAAAGTGTATCTGAACCTATGCAGACAGGTATTAAAGCACTTGATGCTCTTGTTCCAGTTGGAAGAGGACAGCGTGAATTAATAATTGGTGACAGACAAACAGGTAAAACTGCTGTTGCTATTGACACAATCTTAAATCAAAAATCTGTAAATCAATCAGACAATGAAAAAGAAAAGTTATATTGTATCTATGTTGCAATTGGTCAGAAAAGATCAACAGTTGCTCAAATTGTAAAAACGCTAGAAGATAATGGTGCAATGGAATATACAATTGTTGTATCTGCAACTGCATCAGAGCCTGCACCGTTGCAATTTTTATCTGCTTATACTGGCTGTACAATGGGTGAGTATTTTAGAGATAATGGTATGCATGCATTAATTGTTTATGATGATTTATCAAAGCAAGCTGTTGCTTACAGACAGATGTCTCTTTTATTAAGAAGACCTCCTGGACGTGAAGCATATCCTGGAGATGTATTTTATATTCATAGTCGTCTTTTAGAAAGAGCTGCCAAAATGAGTGATGAACATGGTGGTGGAAGTTTGACCGCCCTTCCAATTATTGAAACTCAAGCAGGGGATTTATCTGCTTATATTCCAACGAATGTTATATCCATTACTGATGGACAAATATTCTTGGAAACCAACCTATTCTTTGCTGGTATTCGACCTGCGATTAACGTTGGTCTTTCAGTAAGTCGTGTTGGTTCTGCTGCGCAAACAAAAGCAATGAAAAAAATTGCTGGTCCTGTAAAACTAGAATTAGCTCAATATCGTGAAATGGCTGCTTTTGCACAGTTTGCATCAGACTTAGATGCTTCAACAAAACAATTACTTGATCGTGGTGCAAGACTAGTTGAAATTTTAAAACAAGGTCAATATTCACCACTAACGGTTTCAGAGCAAGTTGTATCTATTTATGCAGGTGTACGCGGATATCTTGATAAAGTTGCAGTAGGCGATGTAGTCAAGTTTGAAACAGAAGTTTTAAATGAGATTAGAACTAAGCATAGTGATTTATTAGATGCAATTGCCAATGAAAAAGAATTATCTAAAGATAATGATGATAAATTAAAATCAATCTTAGATGATTTGGTTGGAAAGTTTGCAAGTAACTAATTTATGCCAAGTTTAAAAGATATCAAAACTCAGATCAATTCAGTTGGATCTACAAAAAAAATTACATCAGCAATGAAAATGGTTGCTGCAAGTAAGTTACGTAGATCACAAGAAAAAGCTGAAGCGGCAAGACCATATTCATCAAGACTAGAGGAGATGCTTTCCTCTCTTGCATCATCTGCTGCATCTGGGGAAGGTATAATTAAACTCTTAACAGGCACTGGCAATGATCAGAATTATGTCGTAGTTCCAGTAAGTGCTGATAGAGGTTTGTGTGGTGGATTTAACAGCAGCATAAATAGAGAAACTTTTAAGTTAGTTAAATCACTTGAGGGTAATGAAAAAAAAGTTCAACTAATACCAGTTGGGAAAAAAAGTAGAGACTTTTTTAATAGGGTAATGAAGGATCAAATTATAGAGAGTTTTGTTGACTTAAATGTTTCAAGTACTGGTTACGAGTCTGCATTAAACATTTCTAATAAGCTTCAAGAATTATACTTTGATGGCAAGTTTGATAAATGCATATTAGTTTTTAACAAATTTAAATCAGCTATTTCGCAAGAAGTAACACAACAACAATTAATACCATTAGACGTTTCAAATTCTGAAAAGGAAGAAGAAAAAGAAAACTCTTCAAATGCAATTTATGATTATGAGCCTGATGAAGAAACAATTTTAAAGGATTTACTTCCAAAAAATGTTTCTATTCAAATATTTAAAGTACTTTTAGAAAGTGATGCAGGGGAACAGGGAGCAAGAATGGCCGCAATGGACAACGCAACTCGAAACGCAGGTGAAATGATAGATAGTTTAACGTTAAAGTATAATAGAACGCGACAAGCATTCATTACAAAAGAATTAATAGAGATTATTTCTGGAGCTGAATCAATATAAAGGGGGATATATGGCTAACAATTTAATTGGAAAAATATCACAAGTTCTTGGAGCTGTTGTTGATGTAGAGTTCGATGGTGAACTTCCTGCAATTATGAACGCTCTAGAAGTTGATAACAACGGAACAAGATTAATGCTAGAGGTTGCTCAGCATTTAGGAGAAAACGCTGTTCGTACAATTGCTATGGATACAACAGATGGACTGGTTAGAGGTCAAACAGCTACTGATACAGGTGCCCCCATTTCAATGCCTGTAGGCCCAGAAACTTTAGGTAGAATTATGAATGTTGTTGGAGAGCCAGTTGACGAAAGAGGCGATATTGGAACAAGTAAATCTTACCCTATTCATAGACCAGCTCCAGAGTTTGTTGATCAATCAACAGAAACTGAAGTTCTAGTAACAGGAATTAAAGTAGTTGATCTACTAGCACCTTATGCAAGAGGTGGTAAAATTGGGTTATTTGGTGGAGCTGGAGTCGGTAAGACAGTTTTAATTATGGAATTAATTAACAACATTGCAAAAGCTCACGGAGGGTATTCTGTATTTGCCGGTGTAGGTGAAAGAACTCGTGAGGGTAATGACTTGTACCACGAAATGATTGAGTCAGGAATTATTGACCTAAAAGGTAAGGACTCAAAAGTTGCGCTTGTTTATGGTCAGATGAACGAACCACCAGGAGCAAGAGCTAGAGTCGCTCTATCAGGACTAACCCAAGCAGAATATTTTAGAGACGAAGAAGGACAGGATGTTTTATTCTTTGTAGATAATATCTTTAGATTTACTCAAGCTGGTTCTGAAGTTTCAGCTCTCTTAGGACGTATTCCATCTGCAGTTGGATATCAACCAACACTTGCAACTGATATGGGTGCCTTGCAAGAGCGAATTACAACTACAAAAAAAGGATCAATCACATCAGTTCAGGCAATATATGTTCCTGCGGATGACTTAACGGATCCTGCACCTGCTACATCCTTTTCACACTTGGATGCAACAACAGTTCTAAATAGAGCCATTTCTGAAAAAGGAATATATCCAGCAGTTGATCCATTAGATTCTACTTCAAGAATTTTAGATCCACAAGTTGTTGGTGATGACCACTACAGAGTAGCTAGAGAAGTACAGAGAGTTTTACAAACATATAAAAGTCTTCAAGATATTATTGCTATTTTAGGAATGGATGAACTCTCAGAAGAAGATAAACTAACTGTTGCGAGAGCAAGAAAAATAGAAAAGTTTTTGAGCCAACCATTTTTTGTTGCAGAAGTTTTTACTGGATCACCAGGTAAATATGTTGATCTTGAAGACACTATTAAGAGTTTTGATGGACTGGTTAAAGGAGAGTATGATCATATGCCAGAAGCAGCATTTTATATGGTAGGCGGCATAGATGAGGCAATTGAAAAAGCTAAAAAATTAGAAGCTCAAGCCGCATAATGGCAACAATTTCTTTTGATTTAGTTTCTCCAGAAAACCTTGTTTTCAATGATGAAGTTGGTACTATAATTGTCCCTGGTAAAGATGGCGACTTAGGTATTTTACCAGGACATACTAAGGTAATGTCCTCTCTTAGACCAGGAAGAGTAATGGTATATAATGAAGATAAAAGTTTAATTAAATCCTTTTTTGTTTCTGGTGGTTTTGCAGAAATCAATCCTGAAAAATGTATTGTTCTTGCTGAAAGTGTTGTTGAAGTGAATTCTTTAGAAAAAACATCAATTGAAAAAGAAATACAAGAATTAGAAAATAAGGAAGGCAAAGAAACAGAGGAACAACTTTCTGTGGCTAAAGCAAAATTAGAAGCAATAAGTGTAAATTATTACGATAAAATTTAATTTTTTTTTAAATTAAACATTATCTAAATTACTTCTAAATTCTTTTTGAATTTTTATATAAACATTTTTTTTGAATGGTACGGCGTTTTGGCTAATTTCATCATAATTCATCCATTGCCATTCACTAAATTCGGGATTTTCTGTTCCTACATTTATATCGTTATCAATTCCTGTAAAACGAAATAAAAACCACTTTTGAATTTGACCTATGTATTTATCACCCCATGGTAATGTATTGAGTGTTTCTATAGGTATGTCATAAGAGATCCATTCTTGAGATGAAGTAATCAAAGATGCATTATTTGTACCAATCTCTTCCATCATTTCTCTCCAAACTGCTTCTTCAGGATTTTCATTTTCATCGATACCACCTTGAGGCATCTGCCAATATCCACTTGGATTATCTAATCTTCGACCAACTAAAATTTGATTTCTTGCATTGAGAATCATCATTCCCACACATTTTCTATATTTTTTTTGCATTATTATTCTTGAGTTTCATTAAAGAGACTTACACCTTGCACAAGATCAAAGGCTCTCCGAAGTTGATAATCAATCTCTAAACGTTTTTCAAATTCACTTAATTCATTATCTTCATTTTCTTCTACATCTTCTTCATTATTTTTATCAAGAGAGTCTTTTAGATCTGATTCAGAAAATCTTTTATAATCAAAAGATTCAAATTCCCCTTGTTCAATAATTATATCTGGTACGATCCCCTTACCTTGGATTGATTCACCTGAGGGAGTATAATATCTGGCGGTAGTTAATCTTATACCGGTTAGATTATCACTGTTTGAAACTTGAAAAGGAATTATTGTTTGAACTGAACCCTTTCCAAAAGATTGTGTACCTATAATGATTGCTCTTTTATGATCTTGAAGTGCCCCTGCAACAATTTCAGAAGCTGATGCAGAACCACCATCAATAATTACAACAAGTGGTTTTCCATTAGTTCTATCAGATTTTTTTGCACGATATCTTCTTATGTCTTTTTTATCTCTGCCTCTTGTTGAAACAATTTCTCCTCTTTCCAAGAATATATCCGTTACCTTAACTGCTTGTGTAAGAAGACCGCCTGGGTTTGACCGTACATCTAAAACGTAACCCTTTATTTTATTTTCTTGTTCAATCTTTTTTATAGCATTTAGAAGACCACTTTCTGTTTGTTCATTAAAAGATGTTATTCTTAAGTATCCAATATTGTTAAGCACTTCACTTTTAACTGATCTAATTTTGATATAATCTCTGATAATTTCAATCTCAAAGGGTTCAGTATTTGCTCTTGAAATAGTAATTACTATAGGTTCACCTTTTTTACCTCTCATTAATTCAACAGCTTCATTTAGAGTTAGACCAAAAACAGGGGTTTCGTCTATTTGAATAATATAATCACCTGCAAGAACCCCAGCATCATATGCCGGCGTATCTTCTATCGGAGCAATGACTTTAACAAAACCTTCTTCCATAGTAATTTCAATGCCTAATCCACCAAATTTACCCTCTGTATCCATTTGCATTTCTTGAAATATTTCTTCATTCATAAAACCAGAATGAGGATCTAAACCTGACAACATTCCATCAATTGCTTTTTCAATTAATTCTTGATCCGTAACCTCTTCCACATAGGAAGATCTTACTCTGTCAAATACTTGTCCAAATAGATCTAAATATTTATATTTTTCTTCATCTGAAGAAGATCCATATGTTTTAGGTGCAAGAAGTATAATCAGGGTGAACAGTAGTATTACTTTTAAAAATACATTTTTTGAAATTATCATATATTTTAAGCTAGTTTAGTTTGTGAAGAATCAAAGCTTACTTCCCATAATTTTTCTAATGCATATAATTCTCTAATTTCTTGTCGAAACAAATGAACAATGATCTCACCTGCATCAACTATTATCCAGTCACATTGAGGCCTTCCTTCAGGATTTGGACACTTTATCCCTGCTCTTTTTAATTTTTTTACCATTTCCTCTGCTGTAGCATCAGAATGTCTAGTTGACCTACAGGTAGCAATCACAAAAGTATCAGCAACGGATGATTTATTAGATAAATCAATAACTTTTATATCTTCAGCTTTTGCATCACTTAGTATTGATACAATATTTTCTGTCAATGAAGTAATTTTACTAATATTTGCCTCTTAATATATTTCTTTGATTTCTAATTTCAGATGATGAAATTTTAATTTCTTTATTTTGTATCAAAGTCCATGCAGGAATTTTTTTTGAAACATGTTCTATGTCTTGAGCTATATATTTATTATGAATAAATTTTTTTGCTGCAACACTTTTCAAAGCATTTGTATTATATCCATGTCTTCTAAAAATAACAATAGAGATAATATGAAAAATTGATTGCCATTTTTCCCATTCGTGGAAATTAACTAAATTGTCTGCACCCATTAACCAAAAAAATTTAATATTTTTATAATATTGAATTAGAAACTTAATTGTTTGATAAGAATATTGAGATTGAATTTTTTTTTCTACTTCTAATATTTTTATAGGAAAATTTTTTGTAATTTTTTTACAATTTCGTAATCTTTCTTCGTATGTTGCAGGTTTTGAAATTTTCAAGGGGTTTTGAGGTGTAACTAGCCACCAAATTTCATCTAGCTGTAATACTTTTTTAGCTTCATTTGAAATAAATAGATGCCCTCGATGTGGCGGATCAAAAGATCCTCCCAGAAGTCCAATCTTTTTCAATTAAGGTCTTTCCTGACCATTACCATTAACTACATATTTAAAAGTAGTTAAATGTTTTGTTCCCACTGGTCCTCTTACATGTATTTTGTCTGTTGAGATTCCTATCTCAGCACCAAAACCAAATTCACCTCCATCCGCAAATTGTGTAGATGCATTTTTAAGTATTATTGCGCTGTCAATTTTATTATAAAATTTTTCAAAGGTTTTTTCACTTTCTGTAATTATACTTTCTGTATGTCCAGAAGAATAATCATTTATATGTTTAACCGCTTCATCTACTCCTGAAACAATTTTTACTGATAAAATTTTATCTAAATATTCTAATGACCAATCTTCTTCACTTGCAATTTTAAAATCACTATCTAAAGACTGAATATATTCATCGCCTCTAATTTCACAATTTACTTCTTTTAGAGGTTTTAATATTTTCATTGCTTCTTCTTTAATTTTTTCATCAATTAAAAGTGTTTCTGCAGCACCACAAATTTCGGGACGCCTCATTTTACTATTAAAAACTACTTTTTCTGCGATGCTTAAATTAGCATCTTTATCTACATACACATGACATATACCGTCTAAATGTTTGATAACGGGTATTTTGCTTGCTGAATTAATTTTTTCAATCAAACCTTTGCCACCTCTAGGAATAATTACGTCAACATAGTCTCTCATGCTTAGTAAATGATCAACCGCTTCTCTTTCAGGTGTATTAATCATTTGTACACAATGTTCAGGGAGCCCAGCTTCTGTGAAAGCATTTGTAATATTATTTACCAATTCCTTAGAGGAATGAAAACTATCACTACCGCCTCTTAAAATTACACAATTGCCAGATTTTATGGAAAGACAAGAAGCATCAACAGTGACGTTCGGTCTGGATTCATAAATCACGCCCAATACACCAAGCGGTGTTGAGATTTTTCGAAACTGCAAACCATTAGGTCTTTCCCATTCTTCTAATGTAATGCCAATTGGATCTGGTATTTCGATTATATCTTCAATTGATGTAATCAATCCATCAATAGATTTTTCAGTTAATGTAAGTCTATTTATTAAAGGCTTAGCTAAAGATTTTTTTTCACCATTTTCTAAATCTATTTTATTAGCTTCAAGAATTTTATTTCTATTTTTATCTAAATTTTTAGTGAGTTTTGTTAAAGCAAGATTTTTTTGATCACTGCTACAGACTTTCATATTTAGAGAGGCAGATTTTGCTCTTTTTCCTAATTCAATAATATTATTTTCAATACTCATGTAGAAAGCTTAACTAAATTATCTTTATGTACCACTTCATCTCTTCCTTCGAAACCTAAAACTTTATAAATTTCTTTACTTTTCTTTCCAATAATTTTTTTTGCATCATTAAAATCATAAGCAGATATGCCTATTGCTACCTTTTGACCATTCTCAACTAAGATAGATATTACATCGCCTCTTTTGAACCTTCCCTTGATATCTATTATACCTGCAGGAAGAAGACTTTTATTTTTCAAAATTGCATTTTTAGCTCCTGCATCAATAACAATCGATCCTGATGGTTTTAAATGATTTAATAACCATTTTTTTTTGGACGAGTTTGTAGAAGTTAAAGGATAAAAAATTGTTGAATTTTTTTTATTAATATCACTGATTGGTTTATTTTTATCACTATTAGTGATTATCGTAGCACAACCGTTTTCTGCACATATCTTTGCCGCTAAAATTTTTGTGGCCATTCCTCCACTACCTAGTTCAGAAGACTGATAATTTCCAAGTTCTTCAATTTTTTTATCAATTTTAAATACCTCTGAAATTTTTTTGAGATCTTTGTCTTTTTTTGGATTACCCTGGTATAACCCATCAATATCACTTAATAAAATTAATAAATCAGCTTCAATCATCTGTGCTACTCGTGCTGCAAGTCTATCATTATCACCATAGCGAATTTCTTCAGTAGCAACAGTGTCGTTTTCATTAATGATTGGGATTATGTTTTTACTTTGTAATGATGATATTGTATTTCTAGCATTTAAATATCGTCTTCTTTCTTCGCTATCTTCTAATGTTAATAGAATTTGTGAAACACCTATCTTGTATTTTCCTAGTTTGTTTCGCCATTGATGGGCTAATTCAATTTGACCAACTGAAGCTGCAGCCTGTTTATCTTCTAATTTTCTTAATTTTGTATTTGAAATACTTTTTGCACCTAATGCAATAGCACCAGAACACACAATCACAATTTTTTTTGTTTTACTCAATTCCGCAATGTCTTTACATAAATTATCTAACCATTTGGATTTGATTTTTTTTGTTTTCGAATCAACTATTGAGTTTGAACCAATTTTTACAACTACCTTTTTATATTTTTTAATCATTTGTGATTTCATTATATTTGAATAAATAATCTATTAGATCATTTATACCTTCATTATTAAAACTTGATATAAAAAGTATCTCAGAATTTAACTTTTGATTAATCTTAGTTTTTTCTTCTTCTAAATTTTCATTGAGTAAATCAACTTTGGTAAAAACAACTATTTCTTTTTTTGATGAAACTTTGTCACTATATTTTGAAATTTCGTTTCTTACTGTATGATAGTTTTCGTACCAATTTTCGTCATTTATATCTACTAAATGAAGTAAATATTTACATCTCTCAATATGTGCTAAAAATTTATCTCCCAAACCTTTTCCTTCATGGGCACCTTCAATCAAACCTGGGATATCTGCTAATACAATTTCTTTATCAAAGCGCTTCACGGTACCAAGTACAGGGTGTAAGGTTGTAAATGGATAATCCCCAATTTTTGGGTTAGCATTAGAAATTGTTGATAACATAGTTGATTTACCTGCATTAGGTAAGCCTATTACTCCTATATCTGCAAATAATTTGAGTGATAACCATATCCATCGTTCTTCTCCTAATTCACCTTTTGTAAATTTTCTTGGAGCTTGATTTACTGATGATTTAAAATGATTATTTCCTAAACCGCCATTACCACCCTTTAATAAAATATATTCTTCATCAATTTTTGTTAGATCAGTTAGTAATACCGTTTTATCTTCATTGTAAATTTCTGTTCCAGGTGGAACTTTAATAACAATGTTGCTTCCATTCGCTCCTGTTTGATTTTTTCCCCTTCCATTTTCACCTTTTTTTGCTTTAAAATGTTGTTGGTATCTAAAATCAATTAGTGTGTTTAAATTTTTATCCACTTTAAAAATAATATTTCCACCTTTGCCTCCATCGCCTCCATTAGGGCCACCAAACTCAATATATTTTTCTCTACGAAAACTAGCACAGCCATCTCCTCCATTACCTGATGCAATATATATTTTTGCTTGATCTAAAAATTTCATAGTAAATATTTAATTAATTGGGATTATTGTTCTGTGGGAACAACTGATACAAAAGTTCTTACTCTTGTTTTTTTAAAGGCTACTTTTCCATTTATTGTAGCAAATATTGTGTGGTCTTTACCTATGCCAACATTATCACCTGGATGAAACTTTGTACCTCGTTGCCTAATAATAATGTTTCCTGATATTACGTTTTCACCACCAAATTTCTTAACTCCAAGTCTTCGACCTGCCGAGTCTCTTCCATTCCTAGAACTACCACCTGCTTTTTTCGTTGCCATTATTTATCTTCTTTTTTAGTTTTAATAGTTTTTTTAACAGTTTTCTTTACTGATTTTTTCTTAGTAGGTGAAGCTTTATTTACTGTTTTTTTTGCAACTGTCTTCTTTTTTGTAACTTTTACCTCTTTAGACTCAATTTTTTCTTTAGTAACTTTAGTTTCAGTTTTTTTAACTTTTTTTGTTTCAGGTTCAGCAGTGGACTTTTTTCCACCATAAGAAATTGATTCTATTCTTAATACAGTTAGATATTGTCTATGACCTTGTGTTAATCTGTAATTTTGTCTTTTTCTTTTTTTAAAAACTATTATTTTTTTATCTCTGATTTGATCAACAATTTTTGCTTCAATTGAAGCATCTTTTAGTAATGGCTCGCCTAAGCTATTTGTGCTTTGATCACTGATCGCTAATACATCAGTAATAGACACTTTATCACCTTTCGATCCCTCAAGTTTTTCTACTTTAAGTATCTGGCCAGCTCTTGCTGAGTATTGCTTTCCACCAGTTTTGAAAATTGCTAACATATCTTTTGATGGCGGGGTTTATAGTGAACTATGCTAATAGTCAAATTAAAAATATGGCGTAAATACTGGAAATAAAGATCTTAAAAGCTATCCTTTGCTTTTCGCAAATAAGCAAATAATTCAAAGTCTGTGAAACCTAGCTCTTTCTTAATTATAGTACCTAATTTTGAATTTTGATTCAGGAATAAGTTATATTGTTTTTCATCTTCTAATAAAAAAGGTACCGATTTTCCTTTATTATGTAAATCATCATTAATTTTGTTTCTAACTGTCAAATAAGCACTTTCTTTTTTGAGTGTTTTCTCAAGAAAATTTAAATTGCCCATTGTATATTCATGACCACAATAAATATTTGTATTTTTACTCAACTCATTGATTTTTTTTAAACTGTTAAACATTTCATTTAATGTTCCTTCGAACACACGACCACAACCAAGTCTGAATAGTGCATCACCACAAAATAAAACACCATTGTTTTCATCATAGTAAATTATATGATCTAATGTATGCCCGGGTGTTTTTATTATTCTAAATGTATTTAAGCAGGAGTTGACTTCATCTCCATCACGTAAAACGAATCTTGTATTTTCAATCTGAGCACTTGGAGAGTGTATATTAACTTCTGGAAAAGCATTAAGTATTCCTTTTACTCCTGCTGTGTGATCTTTATGATGATGTGTAATAAATATATCTTCTATGGTTAAATTGTTTTCAAGAGCAAAATTTAATATAGGATTACTATCAGCAGGATCTATGACACAGCTCTTAAGCGTTTCATTATATAAAACAAAAGAGTAGTTATCTTTTAATTGATTTATAATTTCAACTTTCATCTAATAACTAATTTGCAATAACAGAATTTTTTGCAAAAACTTTTTTTGATGATTTAATTTTTATTGGTTCAAAATTTTTATAACTTAATAAAAAGATAGCTTCGTGAGTGAAAAAATTAACTCCAGTAACTGATTCACTTATATCAAATTGCTTACCTTTTGATGTTAATCCAATACTTTTTTCAATCACAATATTCATTTCATTACACAAATTCAAAAAATCCTTAATAGTAAAAAAATGAATGTTAGGTGTGTCATACCATGTATAAGGTAAACTTTCTGTTACTGGCATTTTTCCAGATATTAAAAGCTGTAATCTTATTTTCCAATGTCCAAAGTTAGGAAAAGAAACTATTGCTTTTGATCCTATTCTTAATAATTCAGACAGAATATCTTTGGGCTTCATCATTGCTTGTAAAGTTTGACTTAAAATCACATAATCAAAACTATTATTTGAATATTGGGACAAATCCAATTCGGCATTTCCATGTACAACATTGAAACCTCTTGCGATAGCATTTGCAGCTAGGTCTCTATTTAACTCAATGCCATGAGTTATCGCATTACGATTATTTTCTAATTGTTCCATAAGACCGCCATCACCACATCCAATATCTAGGATTTTTCTATCTTCTGCGATAAGTGTTTCAATAAGAGACCAATCTTTTCTTATGCTATTAATTTTATTCATCTATCTTCGCAAAGTTGTTTTTTAGGAAACCTTTTATTACACAATCTAACTGCGGTTCCTCTAATAAAAAACTATCATGTCCTTTATCAGTATCAATTTCTAGAAAGCTTACTTCTCTTGATAGAGAATTTAATTGATTTACAATCATTTTACTTTCTATTGTAGGGAATAACCAATCCGAGGTAAATGAGACAATTAAATATTTTAAATGGTTATTTGGATTTTGACTAAACTCAATTTTTTTTCTAAATGTTTCATCATAATCAAAATAATCCATAGCCCTTGTTAAATAAAGATATGAATTTGCATCAAATCTTTCAACAAATGATTTACCTTGATATCTCAGATAACTCTCAACTTGAAAATCAGCATCAAATCCAAAAGAAATAATATCTCTTGATTGAAGTTTTCTTCCAAATTTTCTATGCATCGCATTTTCGGATAAATATGTGATATGCGCAATCATTCTTGCTACTGATAGACCTCTTTCAGGCACTTCATCATTTTCAAAGTACTTTCCATTTTTCCAAATAGGATCACTCATTATTGCCTGTCGCCCAACTTCATGAAATGCAATATTTTGAGCTGAATGTTTTAAAGCGCCTGCAATATGTATTATATTTAAAATTTTATCTGGAAAATCGATTGCCCATTGAAGTGCTTGCATTGCTCCCATCGAACCACCAATCACAGAAAATAACCTCTCTATATTTAAACTTTCAACCAATAAGGATTGAGCCTTCACTATATCTTTTATTGTTACGGAAGGAAAATTACCACCATATGCAACATCACTTCCATTTTGTAACTCTTTAGGACCAGTTGAGCCAGCACAACCGCCGAGTACATTTGAGCAAATTACAAAAAATTTGTTTGTGTCAATTGGTTTATTAGGCCCAACCATTCTAGACCACCAACCTTCTCTCCCAGTAATGGGATTATTCCCAGCAACATATTGATCTCCAGTTAAAGCATGGCAAACAAGAATAGCATTAGTTTTATCAGCATTTAATTTGCCATATGTTTTGAATGCTAGTTTAAAACTATCTATTATATCTCCTGATTGTAGTTTTAAATTAATATTCTCGAAATAGGCTATTTCGCTTTCAAGTTTTGTGTCAGTAGTAAATTTTGTTTTCATATCTTTTTAGTCTAACACTATTTAAAAGAATGAAGGAGGAGTGTAAACGCTTTAGCTGATTATTGCTCCACCCGCAAGCTGTCTCAAATCGGTGATAATTGGTCTTATATTTATATATCTTTCTAAGTCAATAAATCGTCATTTTTTAAATTAAATACTACTTTATTTTGATTTATCGTAAGATAGTTTGTAAAGAAACGTTCAAAATTATGAAAAATAAAGAATTAGACAATTTAAGAAGCAAAATTAATAACATTGATGATGAAATTTTATCTTTATTATCTAATCGATCTAAAATTGTTTTAGAAATAGGAAAACACAAAAAAAATAATTCTGTTGTTGATCTAGATAGAGAACAAAAAATTCTCGACAGATTAAGCTCTAAATTTACAGGATCTTATCCAAAAGATACCATTGTTAGACTTTGGAGAGAAATTTTTCAATCTTCTGAAAAACTTCAGAAGTTAACTAAAGAAAATATTCACTCAAAAAGATCAATAGAAAACATTAATGTTTATAAAGGTGGTAAGGCAAAGTTAAATAACAATAAAACAGTTATCAAACTTTCTTCAAATGAAAATCCCTATGGTGCTTCACCGAAAGCAATTGAATTGTTAGAGACAAAAAATATTAATAATGATTTACACAGATACCCAGAAATTGATGGATCATCATTAAGAGTAGCAATAGCTAAAAATTTTTCTATTGATAGTAATAGAATTATTCTTGGCTCTGGATCAGATGAAGTTTTATTGTTTGCAGCTTTGGCATTTTGTCAAGATGGCGATGAAATTCTCCACGCAAACCACGGCTTTGAGATGTATTCAATTGTAAGTAAAGTAGTTGGTGCAGTTCCAAAAAAAATTAAGGAAGATTTAGATTTCAATTTAAATATTGAAAATCTTATAGATCAAACAAATGACGCAACCAAAGTGATATATATTGCATCACCTAATAATCCAACCGGAACTTATTTGTCTAGAGACCAACTTGTTAAATTAATGAATAGTATTTCTAAAAATATTATAGTTGTTATAGACGGAGCATATGTCGAATATGTGCAAAAAGACGATTATGATAAAGGATTTAGTTTAACGGATGAATATGAGAATATTATTTTAACAAGAACATTTTCAAAAACATATGGACTTGCAGCATTAAGAGTAGGCTGGTGTTATACCAGTCAAAAAATAGCTGATATAATTAATAAAATAAAACCTCCTTTTAATACGACAACTATTTCACAGTCTCTTGCAATTAAAGCTTTGGAGGATAAAGAACATATTGAAAACTCTGTTAAATTAAATTCTGAAATTAAAGATTGGTTTGAAAAAGAGCTCAAACTTCTAAATATTAAGACCAGACAAACTGAGGGTAATTTTACTTTAATTGAAACTTCAGAAGAAGAAGCTGAGAAAATTAGTAATCATCTTATGAATGATGGCATTATTATAAGGCGTTTAAATAGTTATAATCTGCCCAATTTTTTGAGAATTAGTATTGGTACAAAAGAAGAAATGAATTTGACAGTTGAAAGTTTGAAGAAATTTAATGTCTAAAATAACTTATGATTCAGCTCTGGTCATTGGTATGGGATTAATTGGGTCATCCATAGCAAGGGCACTGAAGGAAAAACAATTATCAAAAAAAATTTTTGCTATTGATAAGGACAGTGAGGTAATAAGTATTTCAAAAAGTTTAAATCTTGTGGATGCAATAGAGAGTGATTTAAATAAATATAATCAACAATTTGATATTATTTTTATTTGTACGCCTTTGAGTTCATATAGAGATATATTTAAGCAATTGAATAGCTATGTTAATGAAACAACACTAGTAACAGATGTTGGTTCAACAAAAGTAAGTGTTATAGAAGATTTTAAAGAATCAATTAATAATAAAAAAATTTTATTTGTTCCTGCCCACCCTATTGCTGGATTAGAGAAAAGTGGACCAGAATTTGGTTTCGCAAAGCTGTTTGAGAATAGGTATTGTATTTTGACCCCAATAGAAACTCAGAGTGAGATAACAAGATCAATTTCAGATATTTGGAAGTCATTTGGAATGAATATAGAAATCATGGAACCTAACCGTCATGACAGAGTACTAGCTATGACATCTCATATTCCACAACTCATTGCATATTCTGTCGTAGGAACTGCAACAGAGCTTGAAACTCAAATGAAAGATGAAGTAATTAAGTATTCAGCTGCAGGTTTTAGAGATTTCACAAGATTGGCAGGTAGTGATCCAGTAATGTGGCGTGATG
>CACGRD010000004.1 GCA_902575375.1 uncultured Alphaproteobacteria bacterium | reverse complement strand
CAATTTCAAATAGAGATATTCCACTTGTGCAGGCAGCTGTGGTAGTAATATCCCTATTCGTAATAGTAATAAATTTAATCACAGATTTAGTTTATGCAAAATTAGATCCAAGAATAAAATTATGAACAGTAAAAAAACAAATAATCAAAATATAAAAGATTTTTTATTTGCACTTATAAAAAATAAGTGGGCTTTAACATCTATAATTTGGTTATTTATAATTATAGCAATCGCAATATTTGCATCACAACTTGCACCTTTTGATCCAAATAAAAATAATATTATGGAAAGGGTAGCCCCTCCACTAACCCTAGACAAACAAGGAAACATGAAATACTTAATTGGATCTGATGCTTTAGGAAGAGATTCATTTTCAAGACTTATTTTTGGGGCTCAAGTATCTTTAATTGTTGGTTTTTCAGCCGTACTTGTTGGTGGAATTTTAGGCACAGCTTTAGGTGTTTATGCAGGATATTATGGAAAATGGATAGATGATATAATAATGCGTCTAGCTGATATACAACTTGCCTTTCCATTTATACTTTTAGCTATTCTATTTCTTGTTGTTTTAGGTGAAGGGTTAATAAATTTAATTATAGTTCTGGGTATAGGTCAATGGGTTACATATGCAAGAATTGCAAGAGCTCAGACAATTTCTCAAAAGGAAAAAGAGTATGTAGAAGCTGCAAAAGCATTAGGAGTAAATAATTTTAGCATCATGTTTGGTTCAATACTTCCTAATATTTTTGCTCCTTTAATTGTTATTGCTTCATTTAATGTAGCAAGTGTTATTTTAGCAGAAGCAGCTCTTTCCTTTTTAGGTCTCGGGGTTCCACCTCAAATTCCAACATGGGGAGCTATGTTGGCAGAGAGTAGAGATCATATATTTGCTAAAAGATGGTGGATGCCTTTCTTTCCAGGAATGGCAATTTTACTCACTGTTTTAGCATTCAACATTGTTGGAGATTGGTTAAGAGATTACTTAGATCCAAGATTAAAGGAGGTAGAATAATGACGCTTAAAATTGGAATAGTAGGAGCAAGTTTTGCAAAAGCTGCATATTTACCTGCTTTAAATCACATAGAAGGAGTTGAAGTAACATGTCTATCTTCAAATAGATTAGAAAGCGCTAAATCCTGTGCTGAAAAATTTAATATAAAAAATTTTTACGATAATTGGGAAAAAATGATTGAAGAAAATGAGCTTGATTTAGTTTGTATAGCTACTCCTACAGATTTGCATGCACCAATTACTTTAAAATCTCTTCAAAAAGGAGCTCATGTTCTATGTGAAAAGCCTACTGCTATGAATGCTGAAGAGGCGACCCAAATGTTAGAAACTGCAAAAAAGTATAATAAAATTCATATGATTGATCATGAATTAAGATTTAATCCAAATAGAAAAAAAATTAGAGAATGGATTTCAAGTGGAGAAATTGGCAAAATTCAACACATAAATATTTTAAATGTATCTAATAGTTGGTTGGATCCATCATCAAGACTAAAAGATGATTGGTGGAGTCTAAGTAGCAGAGGTGGGGGAAGAATGGGTGCAAATGGATCACATCAAGTAGACCTGATAAGATGGTGGTGTGGTGAAATAAAATCAGTATTTGGACAAGCTTTAACAATAGTAAAAGATAGAATAGATAAAAATAGTAAAGAAAAATGGCAAGCTACTGCCGATGATTTATCTTACTTTTCTTTAGAGTTATTAAATGGTGGTCTCGCTAATGTTTTTATGAGCGGTGTTGTTAGTCATTCTTTAGGCAATAAAACTCAAATTTTTGGATCAGAAGGTACCATTATTCTAGAAGACAAGACAGAAGAAATTTTATTTGCAAAAAAAGGAGAAGATTTTAAAAAATTATCTTTTGAAGATCCTAACGCATCACTTGATGGTGTTAATAAAGGTATTTGGAATGTTTCAGTAGTTAGTTTGTTAGAAGAATTAACTTCAGCTATTAAGGAAAACCGATCTTTGAACGAAGGTTCAACATTTGAAGATGGATTAAAAAATCAACTTGTTGTTGATGCAGTTTTCCAATCTACAAAAGAAAGAAAATGGATTGATTTATAAAAATGGATTTTTCAAACAGAAATATCCTTATTACTGGAGCAGCAGATGGTTTAGGTTTCGCAGTCTCAAAAGCTTTTTCAGAAAAAAAAGCTAATTTATTTTTATTAGATATTGATTATAAAAAACTTATAAAAAATAATATTCCTAATGCAAAAAATATTGAGTGCGATTTAAGCAAAATAGATAATTTAGAAAAATTATTTCTTAATTTATCTAAAGAACAAAAATCAATTGATATTTTAATACATAATGCTGCAATTCTTATCCCAAAATCATTTGAAAATACTGACAAAAAAATATTGGAATGATGTACTTAATATTTCCTTAAATAGTGGATTTCATTTATCTAAATTTGTCTGGGATAATATGAAAAAAAATGGAAGAGGCATAATAATTTTTGTTTCATCTCGTGCTGGTGTAGAAGGTTTTGATAATGAAAGTGCCTATTGTGCAGCAAAACATGGTTTAGAAGGTTTAATGAAAAGTTTATCTATTGAAGGCTCTAGCATTGGTATTCAAGTATTTACTATTACTCCTGGAATGTTTATGAATACTCCCATGTCAGAACAAAACTATACTGATGAATATAAAAAGAAATGGCTAGATCCAATTGAATTGACTCCAGCTTTTTTGAAATTAGCTTCTGGAAAATATAAACATCTTATAGGAAAGCATGTCAATGCATGGGATTTATCTAATAAGGATAAAAAATGAAAGATATATATAAATATATAGATGATAATGTTGACGAATATATAAAAGATTTGCAAGAATTTATAAGAAAGCCTTCAGTATCTGCTCAAAAATTAGGTTTAGAAGAATGTGCAAATTATGTTGTTGAGAAAATGCACAAGGATGGCTTACCCGCTGAATTACATGAGATACCAGATGGTCCTCCTTTAGTCTTTGGACATTTAAAATCTTCAAATTCAAAAAAAACAATGTTTTGTTATTCTCATTATGATGTTCAGCCACCAGAACCTATTGAAGCGTGGTCACACGGAGGTCCATGGTCTGGCGCCTTAGTTGATAATGTAATTTATGGAAGAGGTGCTACAGATAACAAAGGTGGTTTATTAGCTTTTAATAAAGCAGCAAAAGCATTTTTAAAAGTAAGAGGTGAAGTTCCTTTAAATTTAAAATTTTTCTATGAAGGTGAAGAAGAGATAGGTTCCGTTCATCTTGGTCCGTGGGTTGAAAAAAATAAAAAACTGTTAGAGGCTGATGGAATGCACTGCCTAGATGGAACAGTTGATGAATTTGCTAAAGTGCCGGAGGTAGAGCTTGGTTTAAAATCAGTTTTATTTGTGGAATTAATCGCAAGAGGAGGAAAAAAAGATATTCACTCTCTTAATTTTCCACTTGTACCTAGTCCTCCATGGGAATTAGTTCATGCCTTATCAACTATTATGACAAGAGATAGAAAAATATTAATTAAGGATTGGTACGAAGGATTATACGAATTAGGAGAGGAAGAAATAAATTTACTAAATGAAAAAAATGAAAGGGTAGATTTATCAGCATTAAAATCAGAATTTGGTATTGAGAATTTTGTTTTAAATAGAGATGGAGTTGAGGCTATTAAAGCCAGAACATATGAGCCAACTGCAAATATTCAAGGAATGATTTCAGGATACACAGGTCCTGGACACAAAACAATCGTACCAAGCGAAGCGAAAGTTCGAATAGATTTTCGTTTACTTCCAAATATGAATCCACAAAAATGTATAAAAAAACTAAAAAATCATTTGATTGAACATGGGTTTGGTCATCTTGAGGTAAAAGCTTTCGATGCAGCAGAGCCTCCTTACAAAATTTCTGTTAAAGAAGATATATCTCAAGCTATCATTAAAGCTGCAGAGGAAGTATTTGGTGAAAAACCTGTTGTAAATGGTGTTTCAGCAGAAGGAACTATATTGAAACATGTTTGGATGCCATGTGTATTAACCGGTTTTGCTAATCCCGGTGCAAATCTTCATGCGCCAGACGAAAATATTAAAGTTGAAAACTATATAAAAGGTATAAAATATGCTGCTGCAATAATGGAAAATTTTTCCAAATACTAATAACTTTTAAGTTAAAATAATAATTAAACATTAATTACAGGCAATTCTTTAGGAGTTCTTGAGCTCAATAATCTATTACCATTTTGAGTAATTAAAATATTTTCTTCATGAACCAACATCAAATCATTTTCAATTTCGATTGAAGGCTCTAAGGCTAAGATCATATTTTTTTCTAAAATTGTATTATCACCAATCATAATACTTGGCGGTTCTGTAAGTTGAAGACCAAAACCATGCCCCATTCTTCCAACACTACTTTTAACATTACTTGAAAACAAATTTTTACTTAGTGATTCATAAACTTCTTTACAGCTGATACCTGGCTTAATTATTTCTAAAGTTTTTTCTGTAGCATTCCATAATTTGTCATAGGCATCTAAAGATTTTTGATTGATATTTCCAAATCCAAAATTTCTATCAAAATCACAGTAATATCCATTTAAGGTAGAACCAGTATCAATAATTAGAATATCACCGTCACCTATTTTTTTTTCACTTGGATTACAAATTATTTGATTATAACCATTTATTCCTGATGCACATGAAAGATACATTATGTAATCAACCCCATTATTAATAAGATCTTTTTTAAATATTTTTGCAATTTCTCTTTCACTCATACCTAAACTTATTGTGTTAATTAAATTATTGAAAACTTTACTTGTAATAGAACAAACTTTTTCAATATTTTTGATTTCGAGATCAGATTTAATTTTTCTAAGACTCCAAACAATATTAGTAGAATCAATAAAATTATATTCTTGTAAATCTTTTTTAATTTTTAAAAATTCTTCAATACTCATTCTTAAGTATGTTTCCATACCTAATTCAAAACCAATATTTGAATTTTTTGGAAATGTTTTAATGATTTTCTTTAATAATGACGTACCTTCATCTTTTGGATTAGGTGATTGCCATACTTCTATATCTTTAATAAACGTACTTTCAATTGCCGATAAACCTATAGATGGGACTAAGGCTTTGATTTTCCCATTTTTTGAAATTATTAAAAACCAAGGTCTTGTAGGGCTTTCCCAAAAGTTACTATCTAATCCGGAAAAGTATCTAAAATTTGCAGGAGAAGTAATAACAATTGCATCTATATTTTCATTTTCTAATTTTTTATGAATATTATCTAATCTCTTGAGATATTCTTCTTTTGGAAAACTCATCATAAACTGATAGATATCATAATATTAACATTAATAAGAATTAATAATTACTTTGATATACCTGTCGTTATTCATTTTTTGTCTTAGTTTAGGTACTTTTTTTCCATTTGCTTCAGAAACATATTTATCAACATTATTTTTATCTGAAAAATACAATAATTTTATATTATTAATCTTTGCTTCATTAGGTAATATTTTAGGATCTTTAATTAGTTGGATATTTGGTTACTTTATAAATTATTTTATGAATAAATCCTGGTTTCCAGTTAATAAATATTTACTTCAAAAAGCTACTAGTATTTTTAAAAAATATGGAAAATGGTCATTATTATTGTCTTGGGTTCCATTTATTGGTGATCCTATTGCATTTGCTGCAGGTACTTTTAGATACAACGTTTTATTTTTTTTAATATTTGTATCTATTGGGAAAGTTGCTAGGTACTTATTTATATATTTTTATTTTCTAATTTATTGATTATGTTTGAGAATTTTTACTTTATTTTTATAATTGGTTTCTTTGTTGGTATAGGCTTTCTATCTTTAATAATTTTTTTACGTAAAGACAAAACTGACATTAAGGAAAATACAGATCTCATTTCCTTAAAAAATCATATGCAATCTATTCAACAGTCTCTTCAAAATTTTAATCTTGCACAAGATAGAATTGAAAATACATTAATAAGAGGTGGAGCACTTCAACAAGGGCCTTGGGGTGAATTTGTATTAAAAAATATTTTGGATAGTGTTGGTTTGAGAGAAGGTGAAGAATATTCAACGCAAAAAACTTTTAGAAATAAAGATGGTAATTTACAAAAACCAGATGTTGTCGTGCATATGCCTGGTAATCGCCATATTATTATCGACTCAAAGGTCTCTTTAGAATCTTGGCACGATTACTCAAATACAAATGATGAAGAGAGAAAAAAAATTTTTTTAAAAAAATTTCTTGATGCAACAAAATCTTCTATTCGTAATTTAAGTCAAGATAACTACTCAAAAGTATATGGAATAAATACTATTGATAATGTGCTAATGTTTATACCTATCGAACCGGCTTTGTTAACACTTTATAATGAAGCCAATAAATTAATTGAAGAATCTTGGAATAAAAAAATTATTATAGTTGGTCCATCAACACTTCCATTTCTCTTAAAGGCTGTAGAAAATATGTGGAGAGTTGATAAGCAGTCTAAAACAATAAAGAATATTGCGTCGGCAGCCTCTGATATTTATGACAAAACTGTAAGTGTTTATGAATCATTCATTAAAGCAAATCAGTCTTTAGATTTAGCTAAAACAAAAATGGATGAAGCGCGACAAAGATTACAAGAAGGATCAGGCAGTTTGACTAAAAAAGTTGAAAAAATGAAAAAGCTTGGAAGATTAAGTACCAAAAAACAGTTGCCAGACTCTGATGACGATGTCATAGGATAAATTACCATGCCTAGTTTTGATGTTGTAAGTAGATTAGATCATCAAGAGATTGATAATGCGATTGGTAACGCTACAAGAGAAATAACTACACGTTATGATTTTAAAGGATCCAATACATCAATAGAAAAAAAAGAGAATTCAATAGTAGTATTAACAGATGATGAAATGAAGGCAGGCCAGGTTAATGATATGCTAGTTACGCATTTTGTTAGAAGAAAAGTTGATCCTCTTTGCTTAACGAAAAAGGAATTAGAAAAAGCTGGTGGAAATAAAATAAAGCAAATTTACGATTTGATTGAAGGTATTGATCAATCCATATGCAAGAAACTAATAGCTGATGTGAAAAGCTCAAAGATCAAAGTTCAGGTCAAAATTAATGGTAATGAGCTACGCGTCGATGGAAAGAAAAAAGATGATTTACAATCAGTTATTCAATTAATTGAAAGTTCAAATATTGGAATACCTATACAATTTATTAATTTTAGAGATTAAAAATTGTGATAACTTGGGAACTAATTTTAGCTGTAAGCGTATATAATTTTGTAATGTACGTTACACCCGGTCCTAACAATACAATCTTAACCACTTCAGGAATAAAGTTTGGTTTTTTTAAAACTATACCTAACTTGTTTGGTATTCCTTCCGGCCATGGTTTGCAATTATGTCTTGTGTGTCTAGGTTTAGGCGCTTTGTTTGTAAAGTTTCCAATAATACTAGATGTATTAAGATATATTGGTGCTGTGTATATATTGTATTTATCTTATAAAATGTTTGGATCGCTAAATATAAAAAACTCGACTGAGTCAGCTAAACCACTTACGTATTTTGAGGCAATTATTTTTCAATTTGTTAATCCTAAAGCATGGGTTATTTGTACAACAGCTGTTTCATCTTTCTATCCTGAACAAGAAAATATTTTAGTTGGAACTTTATTTATGGTTTTTATGTCAACAATTATAAATCTACCATCAATTAGTATTTGGGCTATCGGCGGTAGTATTATTAGAAACTACTTAAAAAATGAAAATTTAAAAAAAATAATTGAAATATCATTGGCAATATTGCTAGTATTAACTGCAATTTATATTTTATTCGATAATTAGTATAATTGTGATATTTTTTATTTATGACCAGTAATCTAAGTGAAAACATAAAAAACGTTATAGAATTTCTATCTATTGAAGGTGTTACTGGATATGAAAAAAATATCGCTTTAAGCGTGAAAGATAAATTAATTAAATATGGAGTGCCTGAAGAATATATTTTTTTTGATGAGGCTAATAAAAAAATTCCTTTATTTACTGAGACAGGAAATTTAATTGTAAAACTTCCCGGCACTAAGCCAGGTAAGAGGAAACTTTTTTCAACACATCTTGATACAGTATCTTTATGTAAGGGAGCTGAACCAATAATTAATAATGGAAAAATTATTGCTAAAAATGATACGGCTTTAGGAGCTGATAATAGAGGTGGTGTTTCTTGTTTAGTTAATCTTTTAAAATTTTTGTTTCAGAATAATGTAGAGTATACACCCTTAACATGCTTATTTACTGTTAGAGAAGAAAGTGGGCTTTGGGGCGCTAGAAATGTCGATAAAAAAGATCTTGGATCACCTGAAATTGGCTTCAATACTGATGGATCATCACCATATGAAATTATCACATCTGCAGTTGGAGCTGAAAGATGGTCAGTAGAAATTATCGGGAAAGGATCACATGCAGGTGTCGCACCTGATAAAGGTATTTCATCTTCAATAATTGCTTCTATTGCTCTTAGTAAAACGTATGAAGATGGATGGTTTGGATTAGTAGAAAAAAATGGATTAAAAGGAACTTCTAATATTGGTTATTATGGTGATCATGATGGAAATTGCGCTGGTTCTTCAACTAATCAAGTTACTGATTATGTGAAGATTAACGGTGAGTCTAGGAGCATGGATCAAGATTTTATTAGTGAAATCACAAACCAATATGAAAACAATTTTATTGCAGCATCTGAAATAGTCAAAAACTCGCAAAATGAAAAAGCTCAAATTAAATTTAAAAAAAGCTTAGATTACTTTCCTTTTAAACTGGATGATAATTTAGAAGTAATTAAAATCGCAAAAGAATCAGCAAATAAAATCGGTATAAATTCGAAAACTGTAGCTGTAAACGGTGGTCTTGATGCAAATTGGCTGATTAGAAATGGTATTCCAACTATAACTTTTGGAAATGGTCATTACAATCCTCACAGTTTAGATGAATACCTAGATATTAAAGAGTATGAAGATTCATGTGAATTAGCAATTTCAATTGCAACTCAATGATATGATTCTTTTACAAAACGCAAAAATTTTTGATGGTGAAAAAATAATAAATCAAAATTCTATACTTATTAAGAATAACAAAATTAAAAATATAGGCGTTAATTTAAAATCATCAAAAGATACAAATAAAATTAATCTTAAAAATTATTTTGTAATGCCTGGGTTAATTGATGCACATTTTCATGCAAACACACCAAATTACGATTTCTACTCTTCAGATAAATATCCAA
This sequence comes from uncultured Alphaproteobacteria bacterium, assembly GCA_902575375.1. Lineage (GTDB taxonomy): Bacteria > Pseudomonadota > Alphaproteobacteria > HIMB59 > CACPNW01. The sequence goes on along the minus strand of CACGRD010000004.1, from coordinate 55,163 downwards.
AAAATTATATTGCGTTTCATGCTCATAATATTTTGAATGATACTCTTTTTAGAGGTTTTACGACTGTAAGAGATGCAGGAGGAGGAGACATTGGAATAAAGATGGCTTTAGATGAAAGGTTATTTCAGGGACCAAGATTTTTCTATCCTGGAAAAGCTATTACACAAACTGGTGGACATGGTGATATGCGAAAGAATAATTTTATAGATAATTGTGTTTGTGAATATGATGGAAATATTACTCAAGTTGTCGATAGTCCTGATAAAATGCGAAAAGTAGTCAGAGAAGAATTTAGAAAAGGAGCAACTCATATCAAATTAATTATAACAGGCGGAGTATCAACAAATTTAGCTCCTATTAATATGAATCACTTTAGTGATAAAGAAATAAAAATTTGTGTTGAAGAGGCAAATAGAAGAGATAGCTATGTAATGGCACATTGTCATACCGATGAAGGAGCAAAAAGGTGTTTAAAACTTGGTATAAGATCAATTGAACATGGTAGTCTAATAACTTTTGAGACAGCTAAACAGATTGCTAAAACAAGTAGTTATGTTGTACCAACTTTATCAGCAGGACATCTGATTGAAAAAAATTCTAAAAGATTAGGCTTGTCCTCTGCTTCTTTACAGAAAGTAAAAAAAGTAAATAAACTTAGATCAAAAGCTATTCAGAATTGTTTTAAAGCTGGCGTTAAATTAGGTTTGGGGTCTGATCTTCATGGTAGAGAATACTTAAAAAAACAAAGTAACGAATTGGTTTTAAGAAGTTATTATCAAAAAAATATTGATGTATTAAGATCAGCAACTTCAATTAATGCTGAAATTTTAAATATGAGAAACAAAATTGGAACAATAAAGAAAGAGGCATTTGCTGATTTAATTGTTCTCAAAAAAAATCCCATAAACGATATAAATGTCTTTAACGATAATGATAAAAATTTAATGTTAATAATTAAGGACGGAGAAATAATCAAAAACTCTTTTTCTTAACCCCATAATTTCTTATCTGGAGCATAAATTAGTTGATCGTGACACTCAATTTTAAATTTTCTGTCATCTAACATTATTTTTGGTACTTCAATATTATTATATGTAGCTCCATCTAATGCCAAAACATATGCAGGAGCCACCGCAAGAGAAGAACCAAACATACACACAATCATAGTTTTTAGGTTATGTTTTTTTGCTATTTTATTTACTTTCAAAGCTTCTGTTAAACCTCCTGATTTACCCGGTTTAATAATAATGAAGTCGTATTTGTTTTTTATCTTAAGAACATCCTCACTTGTATGACATGACTCATCAGCTCCTATTGGAATTTCATGTTTAAATGTAGATAAAATTTCATCTTGTTTTTCATGTAATGGTTGTTCTAGTAATACTACATTATTTTTTTTTAATTTTTTACTTAACGGTATTATGTCACTAGGTTTCAAACTTTCATTAAAGTCGATTATTAATTTAGAGTTTTTTGAGGTATGGTTTACAGTTTTGACTATATCTAATACATTATTTCTATTGGCTTTAACTTTTATAAATTCAGGATAATTATCATCTATTATATTTTTTTTAAGTATGTTTAATGGCCTAATTCCATAACTTTCTAGAGTTTTTAGAGGTTGAGGCTTTCTTTCTATTTTTAGTATATCCCAGATTCTTTTATTTTTTTCTTTTGCTTCTATATCCCAAAGCGCACAATCAATTGCACATCTAGCACTAGAAGGTTTCATATAGTCTTGTAATTTTTTTCTTGTAATTCCATTTTCAATAAATGTCTTAATTTTTGATAATTCATATAAAGAATTATTGATATCTTCTCCATATCGATAGTAAGGAGTACTTTCTCCTCTACCAATAATATTGTCTTTTTTTATAATTGCTTCAATCGTTACAACTTGGTTGGTGTCATTTCTTCTATTGGAAGTTTTAAACTCTTCTTTTAATCTCCATATTTTTTTTCTAAAATTAAATTTAATTTTTGATTTCATAATTTAAAACTATTTGAAATTTTTTTTATATTAATATTAATAATTAAAATTCCTACAAAAATAATTAAAGAGCCAATATAAGTAGAGATTTCTGGAAATTCACTAAAAAATAGAATTCCAAAAATTGTAATAAATATAAATCGTAGATATTCGAAAGGAGAGATAAAACTTACATCTTTATATTTCAATGCTTGGAAATAAGAAATTTGAGATATATTACCAAATAAAGCCATAAGTAATATTAAAACAAAATTAAATGTATTTGGTATCACTATGTAACTAAAAAAAACTGTGCCAAAAAAAATAAATAAAAATAACTGAAAATAAAAAATAACTGAGAAATAATTTTCAGTTTTACTTAAGTTTTTTAGATAAATCACGAGGAAACCCCACAAAATAGCAGACATTAATGCATAGTAGTGACCTTTTTCAATATCATTAAAGCTTGGATCTAAAATTATAATTACTCCTATAAAACCTAAAAAAATTGCAATAATTCTTAAAAGTACAACTTTTTCTTTCATAAATAATGTTGCTAAAAAAGTAGCAAAGATTGGAGCTGAATTACCTATTGCTGAAACATCTGCCAGAGAAGATAATGTTAGGGATGTAAACCAAAAATATAAAGCAAGCGCATTAATTATTGATCGAATCAAATGAATATGAATTTTTTTTGTTTTTAATTCTCTAAAGTCAATTTTAATAAAAAAAAATAATGATAAAACAAATCCAAAAAAACCTCTGTAGAATAAAATACTAAAAATATTCATATCCTCAGATAACAATTTAATTAAAATGATCATTAAAGAGGCAAAAAAAATTGAAATTAAAATAAATGCCAATCCAATGAATTTTGATGGCATTAAAAGAAAAATTATTCTAGTAAATTACCAGCTTCGTTTAAAGCGTCTACAACTCTATTTCTACCTCTAACAAGTTGATTTTTTATAAATCCATATTTATCTTTAGGAGCTTCAGCGAACTCATCACATAGAGATAAGACAGGTAATTGCGGAATTGGTACAGCAGGGTCATGAGAAAATCTTGGGTTTCTAGCGTAATTAAGAGGGACTAAAATTCGTGCTAGTTTCATAATTATAGCATTAGCTTTTCCAGGATCTAGACTGTCATTATTAATTTTTTCATAAAAACTTTTAATCTTATTTTTAAAATCATCTGCAGCAGAAATAGCTTCACTTAAATCAAAATTGTCACCACAATTTTTTTGATAATTATTTAAAACTTTTTCAAATTCATTGGCTGAAGCCTGCCAATTGAAAGGTAAATATTTGCATGTGCTTAGTTCAATTATACTTGCTGCATAAACTTTAATATCTCTTTCTAAATTCTTTTTATCAGCAATTTCTAATATATCATTTTCCGTATGCCATGCTATATTACCTCCACAACCTCCTACGGCATAATAACCCTTTTCTTTTCTAAGTTCAGGAGTCATTGTAGAGCTCAACATAAAAAAGCTACTAATTCCGATATTATTAAATGAATAATCACCAGCTCTGTGAGGTCTTTCACATACAGGTGTGATATTAGCTACACCTTTAATAATTTTGTGAACATAGTCCTCAGCTTCAGTCATTACTGATAAATGATCAAATGTATCAGCCCACCTACATCCAGGTGAATCACAATTAATTTGTGCTACACAATTATTGCTTAGTTCAATTCCAAAATTATCTGCATACCATGTACTGCCCGCATATCTTCCTGTAGAATGTCCAGGCCACCAAACTATTTTTACTGATCTATTAAGCTTACTTTTATTCTCTTGAAGCAATCTAGCTATTTCTAGCATTGTTGCATCTCCAGTTGCATTATCTCCAACACCTACGTCCCAAGAATCATAGTGTCCATGTAATAAAATGAAATCTTTGCTGTTGTTATCACTTTTAATAGTTACCTCAGGTATTTTTTGATTAAACCATCCTTCCTCAAGCTTGGTAAATAGAGTAGCCTCTTCATTATTTTTTGATAATTCTATCAGCTTTTTTCCATCATCTAAATTTACGGCAACAACAGGAATATTAGGTTTGTTTTCTATATTATCGTATTCCGGCATTCCCCATATAGATGTGCAAATTCCCCAATGTATATCAACTCCAGGGTTTACAGCTATTACGCCAACAGCACCTGCTTTTTCAAAATCTTGAATTTTACCTGGAAAAGCAAAACCTTCAGAAATAATTATTTTTCCTCTTACTTTATCTGGTGTTGATGCTTCTTTATCTTGAGATTTATCAAATAGATTTTCTATATCTTTTTTAAAATGGGCTGGAACATAATGCAATTTAGCAGTTATACCTTCTTCACAATTTATACTATAAGCTGGTGGTTTAGCATGAAGTGTATCTCCGCTACTTAATTTAACACTTGCTGTATAAGGTATGCTTAAGTAGAGCTCAGGATTATATACTTTATATTCGACTCCAAACTTATCAAGTCTGTTAGTAATTTCATCACATGATTTATTAACATCATCTGGTTTCCATCTTGCCATTTTTGAATAAACTTCGACAAGATCCCAAGCGTTGTCTACATTAACTTGTTTTAGTATTTCATCCATAATTATTCTATATCTACTTTATAAAATTAAATGAAGTAGAAATTTATCATTTTAGTGATGATAATTTGTCATCGTTGATAAAGATCAAATTATTTTATATCATTATAAAATGAAAGCAATTTATTATGAGCAAACTGGAGAAGCAAAAAAAGTTTTGAAATCTGGAACATTTGATGATCCTCAAGTCAAAAAAGATGAAGTTGTTTTGGAAATTTTGTATTCAAGTGTTAATCCTGCTGACACTAAGCAACGATCTGGATGGATATCAAAAAAACTTAATCAAGAATTTATTATACCCCATACGGATGGATCTGGAAAAGTAGTAGAAGTAGGGAATCCTAATTATAAAAATTTAATTGGAAAAAAATTTTGGATTTGCGGAGGTTCAAAGAACCAACAATATGGAACTTGTGCTCAATATTATAAATTAAATAAAAATAAATTGATATTCACTCCAAATAATATCTCCGCTTCAAAATCTTCAATACTAGGCGTGCCAGTAGCCACTGCATACTATTCAGTTTTTTCAGAAAAAAAATATAGTGAAAAATTTGTATTTATTTCAGGTGGAGCTGGAGCAGTCAGTAATTATGCAATACAATTTGCAAAATTAAATGGATTGAAAGTGATTACTACAGTTAGTAATGCTGCTAAAAAAAATATCTGTAAAAATTTAGGCGCTGATTTAGTTTTAAATTATAAAAAACTTTCCGAAATTGAAATTATCAATATTGTTAATGAATTCACTAAGGGCCTATTAGTTGATAGGGTTATAGAAGTTGATTTTGGTAAAAATATAAATCTAATTCCAAAAATTATAAAAAATAATGGTATTGTTTGTTCTTATTCTTCGTCGAGTATAATTAAGCCTAAATTTGATTATTATAGCTATGCCCCAAAAGGTATAAATATTAAAATTGTACAAGCTTTTCTTCAAAATAATAAAAATATTTCTATGATTGGAAATTATATAAACAAACTAATGGAAAAAAATAAAATTATTCATCCAAACATAGAAACGTTTAGTTTTGACCGCGCGTACAAAGCGCATGATTTTATTGAAAATCCAAAGAAAATAGGAAAATCAAATATTAAAATCTAATACTAAATTGAATATTAGCGTTGATTTTTAATCACTCAAACATTGACATTAAAAGACTTTAAGTATGTACTCTAATATGCATACAATTAATTATAATTTTTTTTGGAGGTATATATGCGAAAAAAACTAATAGCTATTTTTGCTGGTCTTATTTCCTCATTGATTTTACCTTTTTTAGTTAGTTCTGCATCAGCAGAAGAAGTAAGAAGTATGAAACTTTGGGCGAGAGAGCAAGCTGCTGGACCAGCTCCGCATACTGCGGCTTTAATAATAGCACAAACATTAAATGAGCTAGGCTTAGATATTACTGTAAATGCAGTACCTTGGCCACAAATGGCTGATCAAGTTTGGTATAAAAGACTTGATGAAGATACTTGGGATTTAACGATGTGGCAGATGGTTAGTCGTCCTGAAAGAAGTGATCCTGATGAATTTACTTACAATCTTTTTCATTCATCAACTGCAGAAAAGGGATATAACTTTATTGGTTATGTAAGTTCTGCTTATGATGAACTTGCAGAAAAACAAAGAGTAACTATGGATCCTGATGCTAGGAAACAAATTGTTGACCAAGCTCAACAACTTTTAGCTGATGATGCAGCAAATGCATATTTAGTTCATCCATTATTGAACTTTGCTTATGATAATACGCAATTTAAGGATGGTAGTGCTATTGAGCAAGCTGGTCTTGGTATTAAAAATATCTGGACGTATCTAAACATTGAACCAATAAATGGAAACAATGATTTAGTAGCTCAGAGTTTAGACGAAATCCAAGCAATCAATCCATTCTTTATTTCAGGTGGTACTGATTCATGGATTACTGAAATTGTTTGGGACAGATTACTTAGAATTGGTCCTAATGGAACTCCTCAACCATGGGCTGCAGAGTCTTTCAATTGGGTGAACGAGCAAACAATTGATGTTACTCTTAGATCAGGTATGAGCTGGCATGATGGACAACCTGTAACTACAGAAGATGTAATTTTCTCTTTTGAAGCTCCAATGGATGCTGAAATGGTTCCAATGTATTCTCCATTTGTAAAGAATATCGATTCAATGGAAGATATGGGAAACAATGTAGTTAGATTTAATCTTAAGTCTTCAAATGCTGCTTTCCTTACATCAACTCTAGCAAAAATCAATTTGGTTCCTAAACATTATTATGGTCCAATAATTGATTCTTTGAAGGGTACAGGTAATAATGCTGAAACAATAATTGAGGAAAAAAGAATTGGCTCTGGTCCTTTCAAGTTTGTTGATTGGAGACAAAGAGAACAAGTAATCTTAGAAGCTAATTCTGGTCATTTCAATCCACCTAAAATTAATAGATGGATAATGAAAGAAATTCCAAATGTTGAAGCTGCTTTAGGTATGTTTAGAAAGGGTGAAGTAAACTTCTTAACCGATTATAAAGGTGACCCAGCAGTGCTTGCTAATATTGTTGAAGAAGATGGAGATATTACACTTGTAAAATCTGTTGATGTTGGCTTTCAGTATATGGCTATGAATCATAGAAGAGCGCCTTTTGATGATGTAAATTTCAGAAGAGCAGTTTCTCTTGCCATTGATAGAGATGTTATGGTGAATGCAGCTTGGGCAGGTAATGCTGTTAAAGCAGGTTCGCATATATCTCCAGCACTAAGTTTTTACCACAAAGATGGTATTACTGAGTTCGAAACTGGAATTGACTTAGCTAAGAAAATTCTAGAAGATGCTGGATATACTGTTAAAAATGGAAGACTGCACTATCCGGAAGGAGTGTCAGAGAAACATTAATTAAATATTGTATAGAGGCGAATGTTTGACTTTTGGTCTATCGTAAGAAGATTTTTGTACATGCTTTTTGTACTATGGATAGTAGCTACTATCATTTTCTTTATGTTCAGACTTATGCCAGGTTCGCCTCTTACAGCTTTTATCGGTACTACATTTACTGATGAACAACATGATTTATTAGTTAAGCGATTTGGTTTAGATAAATCTTTATTTGAACAATATACATTATTTATTGTTAATACTTTAAAAGGAGATTTTGGTCTTTCCTTTACCTATAACAAACCTGTAATTAACATGATTATTGAAGCTTTACCAAATTCAATAATTTTAACATTATTTTCATTGGTTATTGCTTATATTTTTGGAGTTATTGCTGGAGCTTATCTTGCTTGGAAAAGAGCAACATTTATTGAGGGATTTTCGATACCAATAGTTTTAACAACAAGATCTGCGCCTGAATTTTGGTTAGGTATGATTGCATTAGCTTTTTTTAGTTTTCAACTTGATATTTTTCCTTCAGGCGGAACTAGTGCCGCAGGTGTAATTTACGAAACCACTTTATCAAAATTAACAAGTTTACATTTTTACTATCACCTTATTTTACCTTCATTGGTATTAGCACTCTATCTTCAAGGTTTACCCTTGTTATTAATGCGATCGAATATGCTTGAAGTTATGCAAGAAGACTTTGTTACAATGTCAAAAATGAAAGGCTTATCTAGCTGGCGGATAGTTATTTATCATGCGGCCAGAAACGCACTTTTGCCAGTTGCAACTGCTTTTACACTTGGTGTTGGCTTTGCTTTTGGAGGAAATGTTGTTATTGAAACAGTATTCAGCTGGCCAGGTTTGGGAAGATTATTAGTTTTTGCTGTATCATCAAGTGATTATCCTCTTGCGCAAGGTGCATTTATTTTTTTAACAGCAATTCTAATATTAATGAATTTTTTAGCAGACTTGTTGTATCTATTTTTAGATCCAAGAGTGAGTTATAAAACTAAAAATTAAAATGATAGCTGAAATTTATAAAATATTTAAAGAAAATAACTATGCTACCATTGGAGTTTGCATATATTTATTTTTTATTCTTGTAGCAATATTTGCAGATCTTATTGCAACTAATGATCCACTAAGAATAAATTTTTCAAGTAGTGGTTTGGCAAGGAACTTACCCCCAAGCTGGGAATATTTTCTTGGAACAACATCAAATGGAAGAGATATTTTTTCTCAACTCATTTACGGCTCAAGAAATGCATTAGCAGTTGGTTTAAGTGCAGCACTAGCTGTTGCTATATTAGGAACAATTGTAGGATTAATTTCTGGGTTTTACGGTGGTTGGATTGATAATTTAATTATGAGACTTGCAGACATAGCTCTTGGTTTGCCTTTTCTACCATTTGTAATTGTGTTGGCTGCTTTTTTAGGACCAAGTTCATGGAATGTAGTTATAGCAATTGGTTTATTATTATGGCCAAATGCAGGAAGAATAATCAGAAGCCAAGTTCTTACATTAAGAGAAAGAGGTTATATTGAATCTGCCAAAGTATCAGGATGCTCTAATTTTAGAATAATATTTTTACATATAGCTCCAAATATTTTACCTCTGTCTTTTTTATATGGATCAATTGCTATTGGTTGGGCAATTCTAACTGAGGCCAGTGTAAGTTTTTTAGGTTTTGGTCCATCAGATGTTATATCATGGGGCTATATGCTTCAAGATGCTTATAGTTCACAAGCTCTTTCTTTAGGAGCTTATATCTGGTTTATTCCACCAGGTATTTGTATAGTTTTAATGGTTGTAGCAGGTTTTTTCATAAGTAGAGGTTATGAAGAAATTTTGTTTCCAAAAATAAAAAAATAAAAATGTTAGAAATAAAAAATCTTAGCATTCATTATGTTGGAAAAGAATTTGTAGCAAAAGCAGTTGAGAATGTATCTTTAAAACTTAACCAAGGAGAATTACTTGGTATAGTTGGTGAGTCAGGTTGTGGAAAAACAACATTAGCTAGAAGTATAATGGGAGTTAATCCTGACAGCGCGAAAATAGCTAGTGGTCAAATTTATTTTAATAATAATAAAATATTAGATGCAGATAAAAAAATAAATGATTTAGATTTTAAGTGGAAGGATATTGCATTTATTCCTCAAAGTGCAATGAATTCTCTCGATCCTGTTTATAGAATTATAGATCAAATGAGAGAGATATTAGTAATCAGAGGTGGTTATACAAAAAATAAAGCAGACGAAAGATCAGAAGAATTATTTAATTTAGTGGGAATAGATAAAAATAGATTACGAGATTTTCCTCATCAATTTAGTGGAGGTATGAAACAAAGAGTTGCTATAGCGATGGCATTAGCTTTGGATCCAAAAATTGTAATCGCTGATGAACCAGTTACTGCATTAGATGTAATTGTGCAAAGACAAATTTTAGATTTATTTAATGAATTAAAACATAAATTAAATTTATCTATAATATTAGTTACACACGATGTTTCGGTAGTTGCATATATTTGTCAGAAAGTTGCAGTAATGTATGCTGGTGAAATTGTTGAAATGGGTGGTGTTGAGTCGATTTTACAAGAACCTTATCATCCTTACACTATGGGTTTAAATAATGCTTTTCCTGATCTTCATTCTACAAATGATTTTCTAGTTCCAATTAATGGATCTCCTCCTAATTTAATAAATCCTCCAACAGGGTGCAGATTTAAGGCTAGATGTCCTTTTGAAATAAACAAATGTAACGATAAACCAGACAGATACGTTAATAGAGATAGAGAGGCAATTTGTTGGAGAACTAGTGATCAAAAAAAATTACTTGAAGAGTCAAAGAAATTAGAAACATGGGAGATTAAAGAATAATCCTATGAGTACTGTTTTAGAATTTAATAATGTTTCTAAATATTATGATGTATCAAGAAATATTTCAGAAATATTTTCTGGAAAAAAACCTAAAGTAAGAGCAGTAGATGATGTATCTTTCAAAATACAACAAGGCGAATCAGTAGGTATCGTTGGAGAGTCAGGTTGTGGAAAAACAACCTTGGCTAAACTTATATTGAATCTTGTAAATCCCACAAGTGGTGAAATTTTATTTGAAGGTAAAGATATTTCAAAAATTAAAGATAACGATGAATTGATAAAATATAAAAGAAACTTACAGTTTGTTTTTCAAAACCCTTACGACTCGCTAAACCCACGATTTACGATAAAAGATATTTTATTAGAGCCATTGAAAGCTTTAAATTTTGATCCAAACAAATTTGAAACAATGATTACTGATGTAATGAATCTGGTTAAGTTAAAAAATAAAGATGAATATTTATATAAATACCCTCATGAGTTATCTGGAGGACAACTTCAAAGAATAGTTCTTGCAAGAGCTCTAATCATTAATCCAAAATTTGTAGTAGCAGATGAGCCTGTGTCCATGCTTGATGTTAGTGTAAGAGCGGGTATTTTGAATGCTTTCAACCAAGCTAAATCATCTATGAATTTTACGGCGATTTACATTTCTCACGATTTAGCTTTGGTTAAATATGTTTGTGAACGCACGATAGTTATGTATCTTGGAAGTATTGTTGAGGATGGACCCACACATGACGTTATTAATAATCCACTACACCCCTACACTAAAGCATTAGTTAAGGCTGTTCCAGTTCCTCATGTTAATCAATCTCATGACCCTCTTCCAATATTAGGTAATATTCCTGATGCTACTAGGGAGTATAAAGGTTGTAAATTTGCTGACAGATGTCCAAAACATAATAATGAATGTCAAGGTGGCGAAATTAAAATGGGTCTAGTTGAAGCTAAGCCAGGGCATTGGGTTGATAGATGTAGTTATAATACATCTTAGAAATTAAGCTCTTTTCTTTTTTTCTTTCTGAGTTTTTGCAAGCTTTGGTGGAAATGGGTATGTTATCTTACTGTGACTGAGATCCATTGATAATAGACTTTCTGCAAATTTTAATGATGTTCTTCCAGCATTTAAAACAGGAATTCCTGTCTTCTTTTCAATTTTTTTATCTAACCCAGAAAAAGACATTGTCATACAACCTAGTAAAATTGCATCCGCGCGATCTTCATTAACAATTTTATCTGCTAATTTTGACATTTTTTTATATGTAACATCTAAATCTTTTAACAATTCTAAAACCGGAATATTAATAGCTCTTACAGACGCTAAATGATGATCAAGGCCGTATTCATGCACTTGTTTTTCTGCCATGTTTAGCATTGAGTCAAAAATAGTAATAACTGAAAATTTATGACCTAATTGACAAGCTGTATGCATACTTGTTTGAGCTGGTCCAATGATTGGAAAATCAAACATTTCTCTAAAAACATCTAGACCAGGATCACCAAAGCATCCTAATATGACTGCATCTATGTTTTCGTATTTTGTTATTTCAGACAGTCTATCAACTGCTGGAATAATAGAGGCGATTTCTTCATATGAAGATTCAATTGAACTTCCACCATTTGGAACATCATAAACTTTTACTTTTGATGGATTGAATGACCAATCCTTTAAAAGTTTTTCACGTCTTTTTAATTCTTTAAGTCCATAAGGACCTCCTGTCATATTTCCCGGTACAAGATAAACAATAGACATGAAAAATATTATACATGAATATGTATTATTTAGAAGGGATTATTATTAATAAATTATTTTTTTTGCAGGAGTAGGGTAAGCTAATTTACTATGAGCTAATTTCATTTTTACCAATGACTCTGCCATTAAGATACTAGCTTTTACAGGATTAATTACAGGTACACCTAATTTTTTTTCAACAACTTCAGTAATATCATGAAAAGCCATACTCATGCATCCAAGTACAAGAATATCTGCGCCATCTTCATTAACAGCTTTTTTACCTGCTTTTATTAATTTATCTAAAGTTGATTTTTTATCTTTAGCTAAGCTTAGTACTTTTGTATTTATAGATCTGGTAGAACAATATTTTTTTTCTAAACCTAATCTCATAATTTTATTTTTAAAAGTTTCTTTATTTTCTGATAAAGGAGATAAAATACTGATTTGATTACCTAACTGTCCAGCTAGAAGTATTGAATTTTCTCCAGATCCAATCACAGGAATGGAAACCTTTTCTCTACAAGCAGTTAAACCTGGATCTGAAAAACAACTAATAATTGCTACATCAAATTTATTCTTTTCTGCGTTGATGATTCCTTTGATTACATTAGGAATAGCAATAGCCTCGTCATATTCTGTTTCTATCGAACCAGGTCCTTTATTAGGAACAGAAAGTTTTACAGAAGTATCTTCACCTAAATATTTTGATATGAAATTTTCTCTTTTTTTAATTTCTACACTACCACCCTGTGTTTTTCCTTTTGCAGTTGCGAACTGATAATATATTTTAATTTTTTTTGAAGTTATCATTTAAACTGCATTATATCCTTTAATTACAGCTGGTCTAATTGACATCTTATCATACCATCTTTTTATATTTGGATAATCTTCTAATTTAATTTCATGCCTTTCACATCTATCAACCCATGGCCATATAGCTATGTCAGCTATAGAATAATCATTAACTATATATTCTTTATCCATTAACTGTTTTTCTAATATTGAATAAACATGTTCTACATAACCTTTTGTTTTTTCTTCAGCAAATTTACTTTTTCCACGATGATAAAATAAATATTGATGTGCCTGCCCTAACATTGGGCCGACATACGCTACCTGCAAAATTAACCATTGCATTATTTCCCAGTAATTCTCATTATCTAGAAATTTATTATATTTCTGGGCTAAATAAATTAATATTGCACCTGATTCGAAAATTCTTTGACCATTTTCTGTATCTACAATTACGGGAATTTTATTTGTAGGAGATAATTTTGAAAATTCTTTTTTAAACTGTTCTTTTTTGCTAAGATCTACAAGAATAGTTTCATACTCTGCATTTAATTCTTCAAGTAAAATACTAATTTTCCTGCCATTTGGAGTAGGGGATGTATATAATTTTATCATCAATATCGTTTTTTTGAAAAATAATATTATATATTATTATATGCAAGTAAATATAGATAACGTCATAAAATTAGCTTGGTCGGACAAAACATCCTTTGAAGAGATTAATAGAATTCACGGCTTGACCGAATCTGAAGTTATTAAATTAATGAGAAGGAATTTAAAATCTAGATCCTTTAAACTTTGGAGAAAAAGAGTGTCAGGTAGAACACGAAAACATGAAAAGAAAAGAAATCTTTCTGAGAAACCATTTAAATATGAAAGCTATTTTTAAAAAAATAATTATAATATTAAGCTTATTATTTGTTAGCAATATTGCAACAGCTGACCAAAATGATCCAAGATTGGATTATTTATTTGAAAGACTGTATGAAACTGAAAATCAGCAAGAGATAAGAAACTTAATATCAGATATTTGGAATATATGGTACGAAGTTGATGATCCAAAAGTAATTGAATATTTTGAGAAAGGTATTCAGGCTATGAATATAAGGAATTATCCACTTGCAATTAGATTTTTTAATAATTTAATTGAAGAAGATCCAAATTTTGCAGAAGGTTGGAATAAGAGAGCAACTGTTCATTTTATGATGGGTAATTATGATCAATCAATGAACGACATCGTTAAAACTCTTGAATTAGAACCAAGACATTTTGGTGCTCTTGATGGAATGGGTCTAATTTTTATCCATCAGGGTCAGTTTCAACAGGCAATTGATGTATATGACAAGATGTTAGAGATTTTTCCTTTTAGTGTAAAAACTATGGATAAAAAAGAGAGAATACAATCATTTATTTCTCAATCTACGTAATATCAAAAAATACTAATAATAAAGACAGTGTAAAAAAACTAACAAACGTACTTAATACTACATTTGAAGAAACTACTGCTTTTAGTGAGTTATATCTGTATGCAAAATAATATGACTGAGACCCACTTGGTAAAGCTGCGGATATCGTAACAATAATTATTAAAAGATTATCAAGCTCTAGTATAAAATTCGCTAAACAAAATGCAATTATAGGGTGAATAAAATTTTTTAAGATAGTTAATAGTATTGCACCATAAATATTTTCTCTAATTTTAAAATTTCCTAATGCAAGACCTAAAGAAATGAGAACCATTGGAAGAGCAAGGTTTACAAAAATATCTAAGGGCTCTTTCATAATAGATGGAACAATAAGATTAGAGTAATTAAGAATGATACCAATTATCATTCCAAAAAGTACAATATTTTTAATTATACCTAATAATATTTGATAAAAAATTTCAACAATGCTTTTTTGTCTATTTCTATAAACTTCTATTATAATAACAGTATAGCTAAAATGAACAATACCATGAAAAAAAACTAATATCATATAAGGAATTGTATTTATTGGACCCAAAACTGCATACATAAGAGGTATTCCCATTGCTACTGTGTTACCAAAACAAGCAGCTAATCCAAAAATTGCAGAGTCATCTGTTTTAAAATTTAAAAATTGTTTGCTAATTAAAAATCCAGTCATGGATATAAAAATTCCTGAAGCAAAAAATGAGATGATCAGGCCAATAGAATTAATTTGAGGAAATGAGACTTGCCAAAAATATATAATTAAAGCTAAAGGTAAAAGAACGTTGAAACCTGTAAAATCAAAATAATCAATATATTTTTTTGGAAGTATTTGTAATTTATTTACAAAAAATCCAAAAAGGATATATCCAAACACACTGCTAACTATATTTAATAAGTCAATCATTGAAATCAAAAAAATTATTTAAAAATTGAATGACGCTTTCTTCAATTATATTATTTTCAATTGAGTTTGAATTTTGAAAAAATTTTGAATTTTCATCAAAACTTATATTAGGATTATTTAAGTTTCCTTTAATCAAAGTAGTTAAATATATTTCATTATTTTGAGATAAGTTTAAAGTAATATCTATAAAATTATTACTGTAATTGTATTCTCCTTTTATAAGAATTCTGTTGTTTTTATTACTAATTTCTATTTTGCTAGTTTCTAAAATATTCTTATTTTTATTTATTTCGCCTTTAAAATTAGAACTTTCATTACCAAAAGCATTTATTAATTCAGAAAATGCAAATTTTTGATTTTTTTGATTTTCTAATTTTTCAAAGAATAATTTTAAAAATGAAATAAGAAATTTTTCTTCATTAGTTGTTTCTAAAAATATTTTTCCATTAATTTTATAAATTGAGTCAAATAAATTTTCTAAATTATCACTATATTTAAGATAATTTTCAATATAATTTACTTTTCCATTAATATTTACTTCACTAAAATTAATATTATTAATATTCAAATTATCAATTAGAATATCTAAATTTCCTGAAACTTGAAATACGGGCTGAGAAATATCAATTCTAATATTATCAAAGTATAGATTATTTTTGTAATCTTTAATTTCTAAGTTTGTGTTAAGCTTTACAATTGGAAAAATATTGATTTTAGTTTTATTTTTTTCATTAATTTTAATTTCTAATTTCTTCTCGATATCACTAATTATTTTTTCTTTTTCAAAATTATTTAGAAAAATATAAATAAAGATAGATAAAATTATTAATATAATTACTACTATAGAAAAAAATAATTTAATTTTTTTCATAAATTAAATCATAAAAAACTAT
Source organism: uncultured Alphaproteobacteria bacterium (assembly GCA_902575375.1). Classification (GTDB taxonomy): domain Bacteria; phylum Pseudomonadota; class Alphaproteobacteria; order HIMB59; genus CACPNW01. The sequence continues at coordinate 39,065 of CACGRD010000004.1, read as the reverse complement.
ATTTTTGTGAAATTATTTTCAGGATCATGCAATGGATTAAATTGAACAGACATAACATATTTATTTTTAGCAACTTCAACTTCAAAATTGCTACCATTTAATTTTTTTAAATCTATTTCTGAATCTATATATCCAAAGACCATATTTTTATTATAACAAAATGAATAATTGCTAGAAGTTGTTTCACCCACAATTTTATTTTTATAATAAATAGGCTCATCATGTAATAAGAGAGGATTTCCTGGCGTAGATTTTTCTAAAACAAAATTTGTTAGTTGTTTCTTTTTAATTCTATTTTTTGTTTTTAAAGCCTCCTTACCTATAAAATCTGTTTTTTTGTTTAATTTAACAGTTAATTCTAATCCAGCTTCAAAAGGGTTTTCAGCTGGAGAAATATCATGACCCCAATGCAAATATCCCTTTTCCATTCTCATGATATCTAGTGCATGGGCACCAGCATGTGAAAGGTTATATTTTTCTCCAACTTTAACTAACTCTAAATAAATTTCTCTAGATATATTTATAGGAACATAAATTTCCCAACCAAGTTCACCAACAAAAGATAATCTTTGGAAGATTAATTTATTATTTTTCAATGATATTTCTTTAGCAGTTCCAAATTTAAACTTGTCGTTTGAAAAATGTTCTCCAAATATTTCTGTTAGAATTTCTCTACTTTTAGGACCAAAAATACCAAAGCAAGCAAAACTTTCAGTGATATCAATTAAAGTTGTGGTTTTACTTAAATTTTCTGCAATATGTTTTTTATCATGTTCTCTCACAGATGAACCCGTTACAATACGAAAAGAATTAGTATCAATACAAGTAACTGTTAAATCGGCAACAATGCCACCATTTGAATTAAGCATTTGCGTATAAGTTGTATGACCGGGATAATTTTTAATATTATTACAGCATAATCGTTGAAGATCGTTGAAGGCAGTGTCTCCCTTAATTTCAAATTTTGCAAAGGCACTTAAGTCAAATAAACCAGCGTTTTTTCTTGTGTTTATTGTTTCATACTTTGCTGAATCATACCAATTTTGATAGCCATAACTATAATCATATTCTGGTTTGTTACCATTTATAGCATACCACATTGGTCTTTCAAAACCGGCCACTTGACCAAAGCATGCCCCTTCTTTTTTCAAATCATTATGAAAAGGAAGTAGTTTAATATTTCTCGAAGATTTATGTTGTTTGTAAGGCCAGTGCATTGCATATAAATCTCCTAATGACTCAGTAACTCTTTCAGTTATAAATTTTGTCTCAGAGTGAAATTTTTCAAATCTTGAAATATCTAAGGAGTAAAGATCATCATTAACCTCACCGTTCATCATCCATTCTGCAGTTACCTTACCTGCACCACCAGCACTTTGAATACCAATACTATTAAATCCACAACAAACATAAAAGTTTTTTATTTCTGGTGTTTCTCCTAAAAGATAATTTGTATCTGGAGTAAAAGCTTCAGGACCGTTAAAGAATTTTCTTATACCTACATTTTCAAGGGCTGGTATTCTTTTCATAGCATTTTTTAAATGCGGTTCAAAATGATCAAAATCTTCAGGTAGTTCTCCAAAAGAAAAATCATTGGGCACTTTATACGTATCAGTAAATGCAGGTTTAGCTTTAGGCTCAAAAATTCCTACTAAAATTTTTCCCGCATCCTCTTTTAGATATAAGCAATTATTGTAATCTCTAAGAACTGGAAGTGATTTAGAAATTTCTTTTAATGGCTCACTTAATATATAGAAGTGTTCATTTGGATATAGCGGTATACTAACGTTAATTTCATTTGCTATCTGCCTAGACCACATTCCAGATGCTAGAACAATATACTCACATTTAATTTTTCCATGTTTTGTATCTACACCCTCTATTGATCCATTTTTAGTTAGGATTTTATTTACAGAACAATGTTCAAATATTTGAGCCCCATACATTTTTGCCGATTTAGCAAGAACATTTGTTATACCAACAGGATCTGCTTGACCATCTTTTGGAATAAATATCCCACCAACAACGTCATCAGTATTTATAAGAGAGTAAATATCCTTAATCTGATTTTTTTCTAATTCATTAACTTCTATATTAAATCTTTGAGCAAAAGTAGCTTGCCTTTTTAATTCTTCTAATCGATCATTAGTTGTTGCAATAGTTAAAGAGCCGTTTTGCTTTAAACCTGTTGCTAATCCTGTTTCTTTTTCCAAGTCTTTATATAAATTTAACGAATAATTTCTAAGTTTTGTAATGGTTGCTGATGCACCAATCTGACCAATCAGTCCTGCTGCATGCCAAGTAGTTCCAGAGGTTAATTGATCTCTTTCTAGCAAGATCACATCTTTCCATCCAAATTTTGCTAAATGATAAGCTACAGAACATCCAGCTATACCACCGCCTATTACAACTACTTTTGCAGAAGTAGGAATTTTATTACTCATTTATAATATTATAGATAAAGATTTTCAGTATGAGTTTCAAAATAAAAATCTAGATCTTCTATATTTATTTCATCTATTTTTGATGGTTCCCAAATAGGATTATGATTTTTTGAAATTAGCACAGAATTTACACCATTATCAAAGTCACTACGATATACTATTTTTTGACTTAATTGAAATTCAGTTTCTAAACATTCTTTTAACGATTTACCTTTTGCATCATCTATAAGTTTAGTGCTTATCGCAAGACTCATTGGGCATTTAGCTAAAAGAATATCTAAAATTTTTTTTGAAAACTCTGAGTTATGACTTTTTAAATTTGATATGATTGTTTGAATATTTCCATTGAATAGTTCATTTATTAAATTCATATTTTTAATTAGATATGTATCATTCTTTACTTCAAAATTATCGTGTGAAATTTCTCCTCTTTTAATAAATTTTTCTTTAACATCTTCTAATTTATTACTTTTAAAGTAGTGAGTTGCTAATCCGAAAAAAATTAATTCATTTAACCCTAAAACCTCACCCGTTAAACCAATATACTTACCAATGTTACCTGGAAGATTTGATAAAAAATAACTTCCACCAACATCTGGAAAAAAACCAATGGCAGATTCTGGCATTGCAAATTTTGAATTGTCTGTTGCCAATCTGTGATCACCATAGATTGATAAACCAACCCCGCCTCCCATCACTACACCATTCCAAACTGAAAGAAATTCTTTACTAAATTGGCTTATTAAATAATTAAGTTTATACTCAATTCTAAAAAAATCATGTTTTAAAGAGTTTTCTTTTCCAGCAAGAACAAGAGATTTTACATCACCTCCTGCACAAAAATGTTTACCTTCTCCAAATAACAATACTCTTAAGATATTATCTTTTTCTTCCCATTCTAATAATTTGCCATGGAATTTTTTTGCCATTTCTAAATTGAGAGCATTTAAAGCTTTAGGACGATTTAGTTTAATAATTCCAGTTTGGTTAGTTTCTGAAAATACAATTTCCATTAATTCTTTTTAAACTGCAAAACTTTATTAGAAAGACCCACTTCTTTTGCCTTTAATCTATTAATTTCATCTCGTAATCTTGCTGCATCTTCAAATTCGAGTTTTGAAGCAAATTCATTCATTTTCTTCTCTAAATTTTTAATATGTTTATTAAGATCCTTACCAACTAATTCTTTAGCATTATCAATTTCAACTGTAACATGATCTTGTTCTGCTGTGTTCTCAATTATTTCTTGAATATTCTTTTTAATACTGATTGGCGTAATTTTATTTATTTTGTTATATTCTATTTGTTTTGTTCGTCTTCTATCCGTCTCTTCGATTGCTTCTTTCATACTAGTGGTAATGTTATCAGCATACATTAAGACTTTACTCTCAACATTTCTTGCAGCCCTACCAATAGTCTGAATTAAACTAGTTCTTGAACGAAGGTAACCTTCCTTATCAGCATCTAATATAGCCATTAAAGCACATTCAGGAATATCTAAACCTTCTCTAAGAAGATTTATTCCTACTAAAACATTAAAAACTCCTAGTCTTAGATCTCTAATAATTTCTATTCTTTCTAATGTATCGATATCAGAGTGAAGATACCTTACCTTTAATCCTTCTTCATTGATATATTCAGTAAGATCTTCGGCCATTTTTTTTGTAAGTGTTGTGATTAGAACACGATGACCTTTATCTATAGTCTTTTTACATTCATCAATTAAGTTATCAATTTGATGTTTAGTTGGCCTTATCTCTATAGGTGGATCAATTAAACCTGTTGGTCTAATTACTTGTTCAACAAAGGTGCCACCTGTTTTTTCAAGTTCATAATCTCCTGGTGTTGCACTTACAAATATAGTTTGTGGACGCATTGCATCCCATTCTTCTCTTTTTAAAGGTCTGTTATCAACACAACTTGGTAGTCTAAAACCATATTGAGCTAAAGTTGATTTTCTAGAAAAATCACCTTTGTACATTCCTGCTATTTGACCACATGTCTGATGGCTTTCATCTATAAACAATAAAGAGTCTTCTGGAATATATTCATAAAGTGTAGGAGGAGGCTCTCCCGGCTGTCTTCCTGACAAATATCTAGAATAATTTTCAATACCACTGCAACTTCCAGTAGTTTCCATCATTTCTAAGTCAAATGTAGTTCTCTCATCTAACCTTTGTCTTTCTAAGTATTTTTTTTCTTTTTCAAAAATCTCCAATTGTTTTTTTAGATCATTTTTAATCATTGTAATTGCTTTTTTTATAGTTGGCTTTGGGGTTACATAATGAGAGTTTGCAAAGATTCTTATTTGTTCAAGTTCTCCGAGCTTCTCTCCAGTAAGTGGATCTACCTGCGTTATACTCTCTATATCATCTCCAAACATAGATATTTTCCAAGATATATCTTCATAGTGTGAAGGAAAAATTTCCAAAATATCTCCCTTGGCCCTAAAGCTACCTCTTCTAAAGTCCATGTCACGACGTTTGTATAGAAGTTCTACTAACTTTCTGATTATAATTTCTCGGCCTATTGACTGATTTTTATCCAAAGTAAAAGACATTGAGGAATAAGCATCAACTGATCCAATACCATAAATACATGAAACTGATGCTACTATAATTGTATCTCTTCTTTCTACTAAAGATCTAGTAGCTGAGTGTCTTAGACGATCAATTTGTTCGTTTATTGAGGATTCTTTTTCAATATATGTATCAGTCCTTGGTACATATGCTTCTGGTGTGTAATAATCATAATAACTGACAAAATATTCGACAGCATTATTTGGAAATAAATTTTTCATTTCGCCATAAAGTTGTGCCGCTAATGTTTTGTTAGGTGCCATTATTAAAGTAGGTTTTTGAACTTTTTCAATTACTTTAGCCATTGTAAAAGTCTTACCTGATCCAGTGACACCTAAAAGAACTTGTTCTTGTTCCCCTTCATTTAGATTTTTAACAATACTATTAATTGCTTCTGGCTGGTCACCACTTGGATTAAAATCACTAACAATTTTAAAAGGTGTTGTTATTTCGGAAATGATATTATGTTTTTTTTCTGCTTTATTCATTAATATTAATATAATTATTTAAATAATTGTACTTTTCTAAAAAACTACCATCCGTTGTTATAGTTCCATTTAATATTCTCCCATCATCTTCGTTTAGTAAAAAAGGAAGAACTTCTTTGATAATACCTTCACTAAACTCAGCGCTTGAGTCCCTTGGTAATTCAGATGGTAAATTATCAACTGCCATAACAGCAATTCCATCATTATTTTCCTCTATTTCTTTTAAATTATTTCTATCAATCCAGTAATTTGGTTTTTCTATTGTTGAAGATCGTATTGTAGTTGGAACAGAGCCATTAATATCACAAGTAATATCACCAACAATATTTAGGCTTGGTAAATTTTTTAAATCTTCATTCTCAAATATTTTTGCAGAAGATGGTTCCCAATAATGCGCACTTATAAATATATTAGTTTCTTTTAAATATTGTAAAGCAGAGCTTGAATACTCTCTAGGATTTTTAATAAAATGCTCAAGGTTAAAATTAGTAGAAGAATTATTAATAACATAATCTTTAGTTTCTAAATTACAAAAAATAGGATCATCAAATTTTTTTTCCAAGAAATCTTTTTTTGATACTTCTTTTATGTTTGTTTGGTTTAAAAGTTCAATAACTCCTTTTGAAACTCTACCATCACCTGTGACTAAAACTTTAGCTTTAGGAAAATATAAATTTTTTAAATTTAAAACTAATCTTTCGTAGTCATTGATTTTGTAGGCGCTAGTAAGAGATTGTTTTCCAAGCACTTTAAGAAAGAGGTTTAATGTATTATAACATCCAACAATTCCTGCAAATCTTCCAAAACCTAAACATCTATTTCCATTTTTTTCTCTAATATTCTCATAATCAATTAGTTTAATTTTTTTATTTAATATTGATAAGAGCAGTTCTTTTTTATCTTTTCCAATATTTTTTTGTTTTTTATCTATTTTAAAAGTGTGAGAAAAGAAAAGATATGTTTTATTATTTATTAAAATATTTGGATCAATTTCTTTAACTCCGAATATGATTGAGCATTCATTTAAATTTTCATTAATTTTAGCACCACATAATTCATATTCTTCATCAGAAAAACATCTATTATTTGATGGCTGAATAATGAAATTAATATTTGGATTATTTTTTTTGAACTTTTTAATATGAGCTGGAACTATAGGAGTTCTATATTCATCATTTCTAGATTCTCTAACAATACCAATATAAGTAAATTGATTATCCATTCTCTTTTTGGATATTAATTTTATAATCTTTTAAAATTTTAAAAAAATACATGATATCTTCTGTTTTATGTGGTGCAGTTTTTACACCAGACTCAATTTTATTATCCATAATTAGATCAATCGCAGCTGATAAAGTAATCGATACAAGTTTACCCATTGCAGTGTTTTCACCACTTCCTTTTTCATCTAGAAAATAAGAGCTATCGAAAATTTTATTATCATTTTCAAAAGCTTTAAGTTTTACAGAAAGTACAACGCGATCTTCTTCCCCAGGTAAATATTTATGATCTTTTAATAATTCTTCACTTTTTTCATTGATTTCAGCTTCTATATTTTCCGATCTATTTTCAAGCATTGAAAAGATATCTTGCCATGCTTCTTTCCAACCATCAAGTCGCAAAGTTCCTCTTACAAACTCTTTGACTTTCCATTTATTATCAAACAAGTATTCACTTACATATGGTGTTGAATCTCTGTTTGGGTAAGCTTCAAAATTTTCATCAGATATTGAATAAGAACTAACAGAGTTGTAAGGAGTCACAGTATTTATTTTACCTTTTGTTATATATTTAGCATCATTGTTTAAAGCTTTAATTACTCCGGCAGGAGACCAACTAAACTTATATTTGAAATCATTTGGAATTGCAGGAAAACCTCCACAATATGATTCATATATTACTTCTGTTTTTTCAGTAGATATTTTTTTAAGATCTCTGACAAGTAAATGAGAAAAAAAATGATCAATACCTGGATCTAAACCAACCTCATTGATAAATACTAAATTTTCTTTTTTTACATCTGGATTTAGATCATTTATTTCTGGATTAAGGTAACTAGTAGATGCAAAATGACATTTATGTTTTAAACAAAGTTTAGCTATTTCTAAATGTTTGTTTGCTGGCAGTTGAGAAATAACAATATCACCTGGATTTGTTTCGTTAAATAATAAATTAACATCAAAATGTTTTGCGTTCACATTGTTTTTATCTACATGGTCAATACTCTTTATAGCTTTATCTAAAGTTCTATTCCATACTGTAAAATTATCTAAATTTTTAGCTAATCTTCTAATTCCTGGTATAGAAGATAGTCCACTACCTATCCAATGTACATGTTTCATAGTCTTATTTACTTTTATATTAAATTGTTTACTACATTAATGAAACTTAAAATACGGTAATTATTTGACTTCAATAATATTTATTTTTTTATTAACAGGTCTAGTCTCTGGTTTTATTGCAGGATTATTAGGAGTTGGAGGTGGAATAATAATTGTACCTGTAACTTACTTTATTTTACTTAATCTTGATTACAGCTCTGAAATTGTCATGCATGTTGCAGTTGCATCTTCACTAGGTGTAATCTGTTTTACTTCAATATCATCTATAAGATCTCATATTAAGCTTAAGAATACAAATTTGATAATTGTAAAAAAATGGGCAATAGGAATAATAATAGGATCAATTGTAGGCTCATTTGCAGCGAGTTCTATTTCAGGACAGAATTTAGTTATTCTTTTCGTAATTCTGGCATTTTTCATTTCATTAAATATGCTGTTTCAACAAAACCCCATAATTGTAAGTAAAGATATACCATCATCTAATATAACTAACTTTGTAATAAGCTCTTCTATTGGATTTTTATCTGCAATAATTGGTATAGGTGGTGGTAGTTTTAGTGTTCCAACTTTAACAATGTTTTCAAAAAAAATCCATGAAGCAGTTGGTACCTCTGCTGTTTTTGGTTTTTTAATTGCTTTTCCAGGAACATTAACATTCATATATACTGGGTTAAATATTAATGAACTTCCCATTTATTCTCTTGGTTACGTAAATATTATAATAGTTTTTTTTATATCAATAACTAGTATATTTACTGCTGGAATTGGTGCAAAAGTTTCATCAAATATAGATAAGTTAGTATTAAGAAAAATTTTTGCTATTTTTTTTGTTGTTAACTTGTGCTAGTCTAATTATTGAACATTTTATAATTTAAATGAATTTTGTTGCAGATAGACTGAGTAAAATAAAACCTTCAATGACTGTCGGTATAAATGTCAAAGCTAAGGCTTTGAAGGACGAGGGTAGAGATGTAATTGTTCTTGCTGCAGGTGAGCCAGATTTTAACACACCAAAAAATATAAGAGACGCAGCTAATAAAGCGATGGAAGAGGGTAAAACTAAATATGTACCTGGCAAAGGCACACCAGAATTACAAAAAGCAATTCAGAAAAAATTCAGAGAAGATAATAATATAGATTATCAATTAGATGAAATCATATGTGGTGTTGGAGGAAAACACATTATTTATAATGCTATGATGGCAACAATTAATCCAGGAGATGAGGTTATTATAACAGCTCCTTTTTGGGTTAGTTATCCAGATATTGTTTTATTAGCAGAAGGGAAGCCTGTTATAGTTAAGTGTCCTCAATCACAGAATTTTAAAATTACACCAGAACAATTAGAAAAAAATATAAACTCCAAAACAAAGTGGTTAATGTTAAATAGCCCTAGTAATCCAACTGGCTCAGTTTATTCAAAAAAAGAGTTAGAAGACTTAGCGCTTATCTTAAAAAAACATCCTAATGTTCTTATAATGTGTGATGATATATACGAAAAAATTGTTTATGACGGAGTAGAATTTCATACTCTTGCTTCTATTGAGCCTTCACTGAAAGACAGATGTTTAACACTAAATGGTGTTTCAAAATCATATTGCATGACAGGATGGAGACTTGGATATTGTGGAGCTCCAAAAGAGATTATTGCTGCTATGAATAAAATACAATCACAAAGCACAACTTCAACTTCTTCAATCACAATGGCTGCTGCAGTTGAAGCAATATGTGGTCCACAGGATTTTATAAACGAACATAATAAAAAATTTTTAAAACGTAGAGATTTAGTTTTGAATAAATTAAATGATATTGATGGAATTACATGTCAAAAACCAGAAGGAGCTTTTTACGTTTATCCAAACTGCGAGGGTATAATTGGAAAACAGACACAAAATGGAAAACATATCTCCAATGATGAAGATTTTATGACATACCTTTTAGAAGATCAAGGTGTAGCAGGAGTTCATGGTGCAGCATTTGGATTATCTCCTTATTTTAGATTATCTTATGCAACAAGTGATACAATTCTAGAAGATGCCTGCAACAGAATAAAAGAAGCTTGTAATAAGCTTACTTAAGATCTTTATCAGCAATTATTTCAGCTAACCTAAGTAGATTAGTAGTACCAGCACTTCCAAATGGAACACCAGCCGAAATAACGACGTTATCTCCTGGCTGTACTAATTTTTTATTCTTTGCAATTGAACATGCGATATTAACCATATCTTGAGCATTTTGAGCATCTTCTTGTGTATGACAGGAGTTCACGCCCCAATATAATTGCATTTTTCTTGTAGTGTTAATATTTGGAGATAATCCAACAATTTGAACTGGCGCTCTTTCCCTAGCCATTCTAGTCGTTGTTCTACCACTAACAGAAAATGTTATAATTGCTTTTGCATTTGATTTTTTTGCAATTGAGTAAGCTGCTAAAGTTATTGCATCTGTATTATCAACATCATCAATATTTTCTTGAGTAATTTGTAAATCATAATTATTTTTATCATTCTCAACATTTTCTATTATTTTATTCATAGTTCTTACTACTTCTAGTGGACGTGTTCCAACAGCAGACTCACCAGATAACATTACAGCATCTGTTCCGTCGTAAATAGCATTAGCAACATCAGATGCTTCAGCTCTTGTTGGAACAAGATTTTCGATCATACTTTCAAGCATTTGAGTAGCAACAACAACTGGTTTGCCAAAGTGCCTACATCTTTTTATAATATTTTTTTGTACTATTGGAACTTGTTCTGTTGGCATTTCAACACCCAAATCACCTCTAGCTATCATAATTCCATCTGCAGCATTTATAATATCATCAATATTCTTTACTGCTGATGGCTTTTCAATTTTTGCCATCACGAGTGCTTTGTTGTTAATTGTTTTTTTCAGTTTGTATATATCCTCTGCTTGTTGCACGAAAGAAAGTGCAACCCAATCAACTCCCATATCTAAAGCCTTCATAAGATCAGATTTATCTTTTTTGGTAAGTGCGTCTATAGGAAGAATTACATCTGGAATATTTACACCTTTGTTATTTGAGATTTCAGCATCATTTAAAACTTCTGTAATTAAACTATCTTTTTTTTGTTCAACAATTTGTAATCTTATTCTTCCATCATTTACTAATAAAATAGAATTAGGTGTTAAGAAATCATAAATTTCTTCATGAGGAAAGTTAACCCTACTATTATCTCCAGGCTCACTTGAAAGGTCTAATACAAAACTTTGACCTTTGACTAAATTTTCTTTTGTATTCTTAAATGTACCCACTCTCAATTTAGGTCCTTGTAAGTCAGCTAATATGCATGTTGCATGATTGTATTTTTCTTCAAGAGATCTAATATTTTCATAATTTTTTCTATGAGTTTCTAAATCACCATGTGAAAAATTTAATCTAAAAACATCACATCCAGCAGCAAATAAGTCTTCAATTATTTTTTTATCTGATGATGCAGGTCCTAGCGTAGCTAAAATTTTAGCTTTTCTGTTACGTTTCATTAATTATTATATATATATAGCACAAAAAAAGATTTATATAATTTATTTAAGTAATATGACAAAAAATTTTGATAGAGAATTACTTGCTGATGTTGCAGAAAGATTGATTCATCATCTTAAAAATAGAACAGATGTACAAAATATTGATTTAATGAATTTATCAGGTTTTTGCAGAAACTGTCTTTCAAAATGGTATGTTAGTGCTGCTGAAAAGAAAAATATTTCAATTTCATACGATGAAGCACGAGAAATGATCTATGGTATGCCATACCCAGAATGGAAAACAAAGTTTCAAACTGAATCTACTTCTGAACAAAAAGAAAAATTCGATAAAGGAAAAACTTAATATAGTTTTTCTAAATTTTCTCCATACATCTCTTTTACTTTAAACCTTCTTACTTTCATGGAAGGTGTCATCATATTGTTTTCAATTGTAAACTCGTGATCAATTAAAATAAATTTTCTTATTTGTTCTATATTAGAAAGGCTTTTATTGACTTTATCTACAACATCTTTCATTTTTTTATTAAATGAAGAATCTAGTATTATTTTATTTAAATCACCCTCAAGATTATTTTCTTTTGCCCATTCTAAAGCTAAATCTTTATTAGGTACTAGGATTGCAACTAGGTAATTTTTGAAATCTCCATATAACATTGATTGAGCAATTTCAGGTTCAATATCTAGTTTTGCCTCTATTCTTGAAGGGGAAATATTATCTCCACCAGCATTTACGATAATATCTTTTTTCCTATCCGTTATCTTTAAATAATCTTCATCATCAAATTCACCAATATCACCAGTATGAACCCAACCATCAATTATAGTTTTATTAGTTGATTCAGGATCATTCCAATAACCATTCATAATTAGCTCCCCACGAGCTAAAATTTCTCCGTCTTCAGAAATTTTTACTTCATTTCCTTGAAGAACTTTTCCAACAGTATCTAATTTAATTTTTTCAGGAGGGTTTGCGGAAATAACAGGAGCTGTTTCAGTCTGTCCATAACCTTGAAGTAGTGGAAGGCCAAGCGCGCTTAGATATAATCCAACTTCAAAATTTAAAGCTGCGCCTCCTGATATTAATGCTCTGAGACTTCCACCAAATCTTTTCTTAACTTTTTTTCTTACTATCCTATCCATCAATCCATTCACAAATCTTTCAGAGAAGCTCATCTGCTCACCAAAATATTTTTTCTTTCCTAGATTTAATGTAATTGCAAAGAAGCGTTGACTTAATTTACTTTGGCTTTTTAGACCTTGTGAAATACGTGTGTGTAAAGAGTCATAAAACCTTGGAACAGCTGTCATAAAATGTGGTGCTGCTTCAGCCATATTTACTAATAATTTATCTATACTTTCAGCGTAATAGATTTGTGCACCTTGCCCCATTTCTAAAAATTGTAAAGTATGCTCATATGAATGAGATAATGGCAACCATGACAAATATCTAATTTCTTTTGTTAAATCACTAGTAAGACTTTCAAGTAATTTATCACAGGAAGCACAGTTTCTCAGCATAGCTCCATGACTTAACATCACTCCTTTAGGATTGCCTCCAGTACCTGATGTATAAATAATACAAGCTGTATCTTTTCTTTTAAATTTTTTAGATAACTCTTCAATTTCATTTGAATTTTTACTTTTTTCTAAATTGTCATTTATAATTTTGTTGTATGATAAAATATTTACAACTTCTTTATAATTTTTATTGTCATCATTAATTTTAATTACGTTTTGACACTGTGAAATTTTTTCTATTGCAGGTAGAACTTTTTTCATTAACTCGTGTGAAGATACGATAGCACATCTAGCACCAGAATGCTCAATAATATATTTATAGTCGTTGGTTGTACTTGTTGTATAAGCAGGCACTGAAATTGCTCCAATGGACATTATTGCTAAATCAGTGATTTGCCACTCAGGTCTATTTTCTGATAAAATTAATACTCTATCTCCTTCTAAAATTCCCAGATCTTTTAAGTATGTTGCTAAACTTTCAACTTGTTCTTTTACTTGTAACCAGCTTAAAGAAACATATTTATCATTTTCTTTTTTCCATAAATACGGCTGATCCTTTAGATCATTTGATTGATGATAAAATACATTCGGTATACTATTAAATTCGTCAAAATTAACAATCATGCTTTCAATCCTCCCTACAAAGCTAAGATATTAGACCTATATCGAAATTATAAAATATGAAACAAAAAAATTATCAAAATTCAACAAAAAATACCCTTGGAAAACTACCAATTTGGAACTTAAAGGATTTATATGAATCTCCAAAAGCTAAGAAACTGAGTAACGATTTAATTAAGCTTAGAACAACTACTAAAAAATTTGAGAAAAAATACGCATCAAAAATTACTAAGCTTAGTTCTAATCAATTCTTAAAAGCTATTACTGAATTAGAGGATATTGATACAAAAATAGATAAAATTATGTCTTATGCACACTTATTAGTTGCAGAGGATGGTAATAATGAAAAAAATAAAATTTTTTATCAACAAATGCAGGAGCAAATAACAAATATTGCTTCCTCAATAGTCTTCTTTAGTCTTGAGATAAATGAAATTTCTGAAAAAAATTTAAAAAAAATTTATGCTGATAACAAACTAAAGATATACAAAAACTGGATAAAAAATATTCGAAAATTCAAACCTTATCAATTGGATGTCAAAACAGAAAAATTACTTCAAGAAAAAAGTATTACTTCTAGATCAGCATGGGTTAGACTTTTTGACGATACAATTGCTTCCCTAAAATTTCCATTTAAGGGAAAAAATTTGTCCAGTGCTGAAATTTTTAATTTTCTTTCTGATAAAAAAGAATCAAATCGTAAAAAATCAGCAGAGGTAGTATCTGCTGTTTTAAAAGATAATATTACTTTATTTACATCTATTACTAATAATCTTGCAAAAGACAAATCAATCAATGATAAATGGAGAGGATTACCAAATCCAGTCAGTTCAAGAAATTTATCTAACGTTGTAGAAGATGAAGTTGTAGAAGCTTTAACTGAAACAATAAAGGAAAATTATCCAAAAATTGCTCATCGTTATTATAAAATGAAATCTAAATGGCTAAAAAAGAAATCGTTAATGTATTGGGACAGAAATGCACCCCTACCTTTTCAATCACAGAGTATATATTCCTGGAAAGATGCAAGACAAATTGTAACTGATGCCTATTCAAATTTTGATAAAAGAGCAGGAAATATTGTAAATAAATTTTTTGTTAATTCTTGGATACATGCTCCAGTAAACCCGGGAAAATCTCCTGGTGCGTTTGCCGCCTCTACCGTTCCATCAGTTCATCCATTTATACTTGTTAACTATCAGGGTAAAGCGAGAGATATAGCAACTCTTGCTCATGAACTAGGACATGGGATTCATCAATATTTAGCAGGACGAAAACAAACTTATTTTAACTCTTCAACACCTTTGACTCTTGCCGAAACAGCAAGTGTTTTTGGAGAAATGTTAACTTTTAAATCTCTTTTATCTATTACTACAAAAGAAAATGAACGTAGGGGGCTTTTAGCAAACAAAGTTGAAGATATGCTAAATACTGTTGTTAGACAGATTGCATTTTTTGAGTTTGAAAAACGCATTCATCATCAAAGAAAAATCAAAGAATTAAGTGTTGACGAGATTTGTGAAATTTGGATTGATGTTCAAAAGAAAAGCTTAGGTCCATCAATAAAATTTAATGATGATTACAAATATTTATGGAGTTACATACCCCATTTTATTCATTCACCATTTTATGTTTATGCATATGCTTTTGGTGATTGTCTTGTTAATTCTCTTTTTAATGTTTACCAAAGTAAACTGCCTAAATTTGAAGACAAATACATTACTTTGTTAGAGAGTGGTGGTAGTGATACATATGATAAACTATTAAAACCTTTTGGATTAAATCCGAAGAAAAAAGATTTCTGGCAAAAGGGAGTTAATGTTATTGAGAATTTTATTGACCAATTAGAAGAGTAAAATCAATGAAAGATAAAGAAGCTAAATCGTTAACAAAACAACTCACTAGGTATGCCAAAGTTGGCGGTGTTGTTGGAAAATTAGCCACTAAACTTGCAAGTCAAAGATATTTAGGAGTTAAGTTAGATAAAGAAAAACATGCCTCTGAAATTAGAGCTGCTCTTGGAAGTATTAAGGGACCATTAATGAAAGTGGCACAATTATCGGCAACAATACCTGATCTACTTCCTGATGAATATGCACAAGAACTTATGCATTTACAATCAAATGCTCCCCCTATGGGATGGTTGTTTGTTAAAAGAAGAATGGCAGCAGAATTAAAACAGGATTGGCAAAAAAATTTTATAGAGTTTGATAAAGAAGCGACAAGAGCAGCTTCACTTGGGCAAGTTCATAAAGCTAAAGTAAAAAATGATGAAATAGTAGCTTGTAAACTTCAATATCCTGATATGACCTCAGCGGTAAGTGCAGATCTCTCTCAATTAAAAATGATTTTTTCAATTTATCAGTCGTATAATAAAGCTATTAAAACTGATGAAGTATATAAAGAGATTACTGACAGATTAAAAGAAGAGCTAGATTATGAAAGAGAAAAAAAATTAATGTCAGTATTTAGAAATATTTTTTCAAACATAAATTTTGTTCACGTACCAAAAACCTATGATAAATTATCTACAAAGAGACTGCTGACCATGAGTTGGCTTGATGGAGAGCCTATTTTAAATTTTAAAAAGTCATCTAAAGAAACAAGAAATACATTAGCATCAAATATGTATAAAGCATGGTATAAACCATTTTTTGAATATGGTGTTCTTCATGGAGATCCACATTTAGGAAATTATTCTGTTCAAAAAAAGGATCTTAGCATTAATATTTATGATTTCGGATGTATGAGAATATTTAATGGTAATTTCATTCAAGGTGTAATAGATTTATACTTTGCTCTTCAAGAAAAAGATAATTCAAAAGCAGTTCATGCCTATGAACAATGGGGATTTACAGACATAACTAAAGAAAAATTAAAAGTATTAAATAAATGGGCAGGATTTTTATATTCACCCCTAATGGAAGATAAAGTTCAGAAAATACAAGAAAGTGATAGTGGCATTTATGGTGCACAAATTGCATCTGAAGTTCATCAAGAGTTAAAAAAATTAGGTGGTGTTAAACCTCCAAAAGAATTTGTCTTTATGGATAGAGCAGCAGTAGGACTAGGCTCAGTATTTATGCATTTAAAAGCTGAAGTTAATTGGTATAGAATATTCCATGAACTCATTGAGGACTTTAACTCAAAAAAATTAATGGAAAACCAACAAAAAGCTTTAAAATTAGCAAACCTAGCAATATAAGAACTCATGCTCTTATCTGCTATTAAAGAAAATGATAACAATGAGACAAGAGTCTCCATTTCACCTGAATCTGTAAAGCTTTTTTCTAGACTAGGTTTTGAAGTTATAATTGAAAATGGAGCTGGAGAAACATCAGGATATCAAAACTCAAATTATGAAGAAGCTGGAGCAAAAATTGTAACTAGATCAGAATGTTTAAAAGCCGATGTTTGTTTGTGTGTTAGAATGCCAAGTACTGATGATATAAATAACTTAAAAAGTAATGCATTACTTGTAGGAATTTTAAATCCATATGAAAATAAATCCGAATTTTCTAATCTAAATAAAAACAAAATTTCATCATGTTGTATGGAGTTAATACCAAGAATAAGTAGAGCACAAAGTATGGATGTTTTATCATCCCAAGCCAATTTAGCTGGTTATAGAAGTGTAATTGATGCAGCAGAGCAATTTGGTAAAGCTTTTCCAATGATGATGACTGCAGCTGGAAGAGTAAACCCAGCTAAAGTTATGATACTTGGTGTAGGAGTTGCAGGTTTACAAGCTATAGCAACAGCAAAAAGACTTGGGGCAGTAGTGTCCGCCACTGATGTAAGAGCGGCAACTAAGGAACAAGTCGAAAGTCTTGGTGGTAAATTCATAATGGTTGAAGATGATGAAGCTCAAAATGCTGAAACTGCAGGTGGTTATGCAAAGGAAATGAGTGATGATTATAAGAAAAAACAAGCTCAATTGATAGCAGAAACAGTTTCAAAACAAGATATTGTAATTTGTACAGCTCTTATTCCTGGAAAAAAAGCTCCAGTTTTAATAACAGAAGAAATGGTTTCTTCAATGATACCGGGCTCAGTAGTAATTGATTTGGCTGTGGAAGCTGGCGGTAACTGCCCTTTAAGTAAAATGAATGAAATAGTATTACATAATGGAGTAAAAATCGTTGGTTATGGAAATGTTCCTGGAAGAGTGGCCAAAGATGCATCGGCACTGTATGCTAAAAATATTTTTAACTTCTTAAGTTTATTAATAGATAAAGAAAATAAAAAAATAAATTTTGATTTTGACGATGAAATAATTAATTCTGTTTTGTTAACGCATGACGGGAATGTAAGATTGGAGCAATTTAACTAATATGGAAGCACATTCTTCAGAAGTTTTTGTTATTGGACTAACAGTATTTTTCTTAGCTTGTATCATTGGTTATTATGTAGTTTGGTCAGTTACTCCTGCTTTACATAGTCCATTGATGGGTGTGACAAATGCAATATCAAGTGTAATTATAGTTGGGGCAATATTGGCAGCTGGTCCTCAAGGTTTTGATATATCAAAAATTTTTGGATTAATTGGTGTTGTGTTAGCTTCAGTTAATATTTTTGGAGGCTTCTTAGTAACATATCGAATGCTCTCTATGTTTAAGAAAAAAACTAAAAAAACAAAGGAAAAAGAATAATGTCTGATAACATGGTTGCGATATTATATTTAATTTCTGCATTATTATTTATCTTTGCTTTAAGAGGTTTATCTCATCCTGAATCTTCAAGAATGGGTAACATATTTGGTGTTATTGGAATGATTATAGCGGTGTTTACAACGCTAATGTTCAAATCAGTTCTTAGTTATTATGAAATTGGAGCTGCGATACTTATTGGAGGTGCTATAGGTTCATTTATTGCGCTCAGAATTGAGATGACAGCATTACCTCAGTTGGTAGCTGCTTTTCATAGCCTAGTAGGTTTAGCAGCTGTATTTGTTGCTGCTGCTGCATTCTATGATCCTGTTGCTTTTAATATTGGAAAAGTTGGATCAATTAAATCCGCTAGTTTAATTGAAATGAGTATTGGAACGTTTATTGGTGCAATCACTTTCTCTGGTTCGGTTTTAGCTTTTGGAAAATTACAAGGAACCATTTCAGGAAAGCCTATAGTGTTTAAGTTTCAGCACCTTATAAATGCACTAATTTTTCTACTAATTATTTTATTAATTGTTTTATTTGTAATTAATCAATCTCCAACAATCTTTTGGACAATTGTTATCATTTCAATATTGTTAGGATTTCTTGTGGTGATTCCTATTGGTGGAGCTGACATGCCAGTTGTCGTTTCTATGTTAAACTCCTATTCAGGCTGGGCAGCTTGTGGAATAGGATTTACCTTAAGCAATAATCTCTTAATTATAACTGGAGCCCTTGTTGGAGCATCTGGAGCAATACTAAGTTATATAATGAGTAAAGGGATGAATAGATCTATTATTAATGTTGTTTTAGGAGGTTTTGGTGGCGAGCAAGACACTAGTGCTAGTAAGGATAACTCAGATAAAATTGTTAAACAAGGTAATGCAGAGGATGCGGCGTATATAATGAAAAATGCAGACTCTGTAATTATTGTACCAGGTTATGGAATGGCTGTAGCGCAAGCTCAACATGCTTTAAGAGAAATGGGTGACATATTAAAAAAAGAAGGAATAGAGGTAAGATATGCAATACACCCAGTTGCAGGAAGAATGCCAGGTCATATGAATGTTTTACTAGCTGAAGCTAATGTTCCTTATGAAGAAGTTTTAGAACTAGATGAAATTAATCATGATTTTCCAATGACAGAGGTTTCTTTTGTTATTGGGGCAAATGATGTAACAAATCCCGCTGCAAAAACAGATGAGTCTTCTCCTATTTTTGGTATGCCTATTTTAGATGTAGAAAAATCACAAAGCGTTTTATTTGTAAAACGTTCAATGGCAACTGGTTATTCAGGCGTTGATAATGAGTTATTCTATAGAGATAATACAACAATGCTATTTGGAGATGCAAAAAAAATGTGCGAGGATATTGTAAAAAGTCTTTCAGCTTAATCGTTATTTCTTTTTGCGGATTTTCTAGCTCTTCTAATATTTTCCTCTTTTTCTCTAGCGCGTTTTAAACAAGGTTTTTCATAGTGTTTGCGAAGTTTCATTTCTTTATACAAACCTTCACGCTGCATTTTCTTTTTTAGCGTTCTAATTGCTTGTTCAACATTATTATCTTTTACATTTACAAAAAGTGTCATTGGGTCGGGCTAGTAACATAAAGTCATATTATTTGCAAACGGATATATTGAATTAATCTATTGGTATATTAAAAAAAATACTTATATTTATTATGTGTCTATTCTCAAAATATCAAAAATCGGTCATCCCATTTTGCTCAAAGAATGTTCTGAGATAAAAGAATTCTCATCAGATTCTCTAAAAAAAATAGTTTATGATATGTCTGAAACAATGCTTGACTATAACGGTATAGGTTTAGCAGCACCCCAAGTACACATTTTAAAGCAAATAATAGTATTTCGTAATCCTGATAATGAGGAGAAAGATAAAATTGAGATAACACCATTAATAAACCCTAGTTTTACACCTGTCGGAAAAGAAACTGAGGATGATTGGGAAGGATGTTTATCTATCCCTGGTATGCAAGGCTTGGTTAGAAGATTTAAAAAAATTAAATATTCTGGATTTGATCTTGATGGTAAAGTGATTGATAATGAAGTTGAAGGCTTACATGCAAGGGTAGTACAACATGAGGTAGATCATTTAAATGGCATTTTGTATACATCACGCTTAGCACATAAAAATGCTTTTGGTTTTGAAAAAGAAATAACAACTTATTGGAAAAATGAACAAAACAGAAAATAAAAAAAAAGAAGATATTCTTATAAAAGCTAAAGAAATTGTATCAATTGAAGGATGGTCATCAGAAATATTTTCAAAATTACAAAAAAAAAATATAGAAAAAAATGATTTATTCTTTTTTTTCCCTGATGGATATAAAGATTTATTAGAATATTCTCTACAAAATATTAATGAAAAACTTGAATATAAATTAAAAAAAATTAATTTGATTAATTTTCCAATTAACAAAAGAATAAAAAAAATATTATTATTACGATTTGATATATTAAATGAAGATAAAGAATTTTATAAAAAAACCTTTAACCATCTTTTGCTACCCACAAATAATAAAATATCAAAAAAGAGTTTATACAATTCAGTAAGTACAATGTGGTATTTAGCTGGAGATAATTCAACAGATTTCAATTTTTATACAAAAAGACTGATTTTATCAGGAGTATATACTAATGCCCTGCTCGTTTTTTTTTCAAAAGAAATGAAGCATGTTGAAGAAAATATTGATAAAAATCTAAAGAGAATATCAAAAATTCCAAGAATTAAGGAAAGAATATCTTTTATAAAGGATAACGCTCCTAAATTTTTAAAAAGTTTTTTAGCTTAAGCTATACTATCTGGCTCTAACTTATTTTGAATTTCTAATATTTTATCTTTTAGGATTAATTTTCTTTTTTTTAACCTTTGAATTTGTAAAAAATCTACAGTATTCTTTTCTTGAAGTGCTATAAGTATTTCATCAAGATCTCTATGTTCTTGTTCAAAATTTTTTAAAATTTCTATAAGTTTTTTTATGTCGTTCATGAAAATAAATAATTAAATATATAATAATAGTATATAAGCGCCCTGTGGTAAAAAAAATAGCAATTTTAACAAGCGGTGGAGATTGTGCAGGTTTAAATGCAGTAATTAGAGCTGTTACATTAAGAGCACATAACAAGTACAATTGGGAAGTTTATGGAATAAAGGATGGAACAT
The DNA here is from genome assembly GCA_902575375.1 of uncultured Alphaproteobacteria bacterium. Classification (GTDB taxonomy): domain Bacteria; phylum Pseudomonadota; class Alphaproteobacteria; order HIMB59; genus CACPNW01. The sequence continues at coordinate 17,729 of CACGRD010000004.1, read as the reverse complement.
TAGGCTTGTTGAAAGAACCACTGGACGTTATCAAATTAAATCCGCAAAATTTTGAGGGTAGCTTAATGAGGATGGGCGGAACTTTTTTGGGATCAAATAACAAAGGCAACCCTTTTAAAAAAATTATAAGGAATGGAAAAAAAATTCAATCAACTGATTTAGTTATAGAAGGTTTTAAAAAATTAGGAATAGATGCACTAATAGGTATTGGTGGAGATGGAAGTTTAAAAATCCTTCAAAGTATTACAAAAAAAGGAAATATAAATTTTGTAGGTATTCCAAAGACTATAGACAATGATGTGAAGCATAATGAGCTATCTATAGGATATGATACTGCAGTTGACGTAGCAACAAATGCATTAGATATGCTTCAACCAACAGCAGCTAGCCACAGAAGAGTAATGATTTTAGAGGTAATGGGTAGAGATGCAGGTCATATTGCTTTGAATGCAGGAATAGCTGGAGGAGCAGATGTTATTTTGATTCCCGAGATTCAATATTCAATAAAATCTATCGCTGATCATATTGAGAAACTTAGGTCTAAAGGAAGAAATCATGCATTAATCGTTGTTGCAGAAGCTGTAAAAAAAGAAAACGGTAAAAAAGCTACAGTGAAATATGTTGATGGAGAGGTACGCCTTGGAGGAATTGGAAATTATCTTGGTGATGAAATCTATAAAATAACAGACTCGGAAACAAGAGTTACAGTTTTAGGACATGTTCAAAGAGGTGCTCAACCAACACATAGAGATCGTTTAATTGCAAGTGCCTTTGGAGTTTATGCAGTTGATTTAATTGCAAAGAAAAAATTTAATAGAGTTGTTGTGTGGAAAGACAGAGGAGTACAAGATTTGATGCTTAGTCAAGTTGCTGGATACTCAAAAACTGTTCAAAAAAGTGATCCTTTAATTAAAGTAGCTGAAGGTCTTGGAATTTATATTGGTGAATTAAATTAGAAATTTCCTAATTTTTTCCAAATAAATGCATAAATTTTTAAAGGCAAATATCTCATTATTTTTAAAGAAAAAACTAAAATAAAAGGAAAATATATTTCAAATTTGTATTTACCAGTTAATCCTTCAAAGATTTTTTTTGCAGCATAACTTGCAGGTTTTAAAAAAGGCATTTTAAAAGAATTTAACTTCGTTGACTCAGTATCTATGAAACCTGGATTAATGACTGAAATTTTTATATTTAATTTTTTAAAATCAAAATATAAACTTTCTACTAAATTTAGTTGTGCTGCTTTGGTCATACCATAAGCACCTGCTGTCGGCATCCCTCTGTATCCAACTGGCGAAGAAACTATAGATATTAAATTATTTCTACCCTTCATATAATTTTTCAAGACATCTAAGCAATTTATTGTTCCATTTAAATTAACATCTATTAATAAATTGTAATTATTTATATCAAATTCTTGATTCTTGTTGGGTGAGTAAGCGGTTGCATTTAGAAGAGCAATATTAATTTTTGATATTTTGTTTTCTATGTATGCAATCGTCCTATCAACTTCTTTGTACCTACTTACATCACAAGCCTTATAGTAGATTTGTTTATTACTTGTTATATTTTTTAATTTTTCGACGGCTTTTTTTAATTTGTCTTCATTTCTTGAAGAAATTATAACCCTCCAATTTTCTTCTAAGAATTTTTGTGCAACAGCAAAACCAATTCCAGAAGATCCACCAGTAATCCAAATAGTTTGCAATTATTGACCCCAATCATTACGAACTATTGTTATAATATTTTTTTTATCATTAGGGTTTTTGAACTCCATTTTCATGAGTTCTTTTTCAAAATACCAAAGTGTATATTCTGGGAATGGCCCCTTATCTTTTGGATTTTTTGATGCATTGAAAACATACTTATTAGCTAATATTTCAATGTCATTCATTTTTATTTTTTCATCTTCAAGTTGTTTTACTTCTATAGTTCTTACAATACCTTTTTGAGTGTCAAATACTTCTTTCTCATTTAACATTTCAATATTCCAATAATTTAATGGTACTATATTTTTATCTAATTTTAATTCTCCATCCATACCACTAGCAATAAAAAAATTGTCTTCATCATTTCCAATTATTTTATACTCTCGATCATCTTCGAAGTCTGTAAATCCATCTATTGATACAAATTCACCATTTTTCCAAGTTTCTTTAGTTTCTTGATAAAATTTGTATGCTGGAATAAATAAAATTTTAACATTTATCTTTAAGACTGAATGTATAACGACACTATCTTCATTATCTTCAAATTTTGATATTAAGCTTCCAATATTTTTCTTTTTTCTAATAACATCATAACTTACCTCTTTATCTTCTGGTATTGGAAATGGTTGACTAAAAACGCTAAAAGAAAAAACAGATAAACAAATTACAAAGATATATTTCACGATTTAATTCTTAATGATGATCTTCCCCCATCTATATGAAATATTTGTCCAGTAATCCAACTATTTTTATCACTTAATAGAAAACTTCCAATATCTGAGAAATCATCACCAGATCCAATTTTGGGTAGAGGGTGCATATTTTCAATTGCTTTCTTAATAGTTTCATTACTAATTATCTTTTGTGTCATTTTTGCGTCAGTTAAACTTGGCGCTATACAATTTACTTTGATTTTTGGAGCAAATTCTGCAGCTAAGCTCAGAGTAAGCCCTTCAATGGCACCTTTGGCGGTAGAGATTACTGTGTGATTGGTAAAACCTTGTTTTACAGCAATAGTTGAATAAAGAAGAATACTGCCATTATTTTTAGCAAGAGTTTCTTGATTAAACTTAATCGCATTTATAGCACTAAGTGTATTTATTTTAAAAGAATCAATAAAATCTTCATCTTTAGTCATTTTGAGAGGTTTTAAATTTATTGAGCCAACGCAAAAAGCAATACCACTTAATTGATCTTTGTATTCTTCTGAAATACTCTTAACTTTATTAAAATCTAAAACATCACACACTTTGTATTCACATCTAATTTCTTCAGATAATTGTTTTAATTCTGTTTCATTTCTAGAAATAATTATTGGATCATAGTTATTGCTTTTCAGTTTTTTTGATAATGATTTTCCAATAGAACCCGTGCCCCCAAAGACAAATATATTTTTGTTAGACATCTTTAACCTTTCTAATTTTAATTTGATGATAACTAATTAATAAAGTTGATAATAACAAAATTGAATTAGTTTGATGTAAACTTGCGACTGGTAAATAAACATTACTTAAAAGAGTTATAATACCTAATATTACTTGTAACGTTAGAAAGAATAAAACTAAATACACAAGAGTACTAGATATATTTTTATTATCAAATTTAATAAATTTAAAACAAACAAAAAGGATATAAAAAAAAACAAATATTGATAACCAACGGTGGTTAAAATTTATTGCAACTGTATTTTCAAAAATATTATAAATACCTAAATCATCAATAACGTAATCATCAGGTAAAATTTTTCCATTCATTAGCGGAAATGTATTAAAAGATTGTCCAGAGTTTGTTCCTGCCATAAATCCACCTGTTGCAATTGTAATAAATATTAAGATTACAGCAACTAAAATATAAAATTCAATTGTCTTTGGGTTAGACAAAAAACTTATATTAGAAGAATACCTGTAATCCATTGCTATCCATAATAGTATAGAGAAAATTATAAGAGCATTTAAAAGATGAAAGGTAAGTCTATAGGGGCTTACATAAGGATTTTCAGTCAAACCACTCTTTACCATCCACCATCCAATAACTGCTTGAAACAAACCAAACACAAAGACAATACCAAGCCTTATATAAAGTGACGATTGAATTTGCTTTTTAAAACTGAAGTAAAATAAAGGTATTAAAAAAACAATTCCTATAGCTCTTGCAAATATTCTATGAAACCACTCCCACCAAAAAATATATTTAAACTCATTTAAAGTCATATTTTTGTTAACTATTTTAAATTCTGGTGTTTGTTTATACATTTCGAAAACAACCAACCAACTTTCTAAACTCAGTGGTGGAATTACGCCTAAAATTGGACGCCAGTCGGTCATAGAAAGTCCAGAGTCGGTTAATCTTGTTAGGCCTCCTATTACTATAATTAATAAAACCATTGCGGTTATTGTTAACAGCCATATATAAATCGCAGGATTATAATATTTTGAAGTATTAGCGTAATTCATTTAGATTATATATAATCCCTAGAAATAATAAAAAAAGTTGTTATTTTTCTCATATGACAGAAAAAACTGATGTAGTAATTATAGGTGCAGGTCCGGTAGGCTTATTTGCTGTATTTGAATTAGGTCTTTTAAATATAAAATGTCATTTAGTTGATAATTTAGATAAGGTTGGAGGTCAGTGTGCTGAATTGTATCCAGAAAAACCAATTTATGATATTCCCTCAAGACCAGTTGTAACAGGACAAGAATTAACTGACGATTTAATTAAACAGATAAACCCTTTTAAACCTAAATTTCATCTCAACCAACAAGTCGAGAAAATTGCTAAAACAGAATATGGTTGGATTGTAGAAACTAATATTGGAACAAAAGTTGAAGCAAAATGTATAGTAGTGGCAGCAGGGGCAGGAAGTTTTGTGCCGCGAAAACTTCCAATTGAGAATATTGAGAATTTCGAAAACAAAAATGTTTTTTACGCAATTCGAGACAAATCAATATTTAAGAATAAAAAAATCTTAATTGCAGGAGGAGGAGACTCTGCTTTGGATTGGACAAATGAACTATCTAAGGATTCCAATGTAACTCTAATACATAGAAGAAAAGAGTTTAGGGCAGCACCTGATTCTGTCTCAAAAATGCAAGAATTAGAAACAAAAGGAAAAATTAAATTTTTAAAGGGCCAAATAAAAAAGATTTCTAAAATTCAAGATAGTAGAATAATGCTAGAATACGAAAATGATGATGAAAAATCAAATATTGAAGTAGATTATCTTTTACCATTTTTTGGTTTAAAAATGGAACTAGGTCCAATTGCAGAATGGGGTCTAAACTTACATGAGAATCTAATTAAAGTGGATACTGAAAAATTTGAAACTTCTACAACTTCAATCTTTGCGATTGGTGACATAAATTGGTATCCAGGAAAACTTAAGCTTATTCTATCAGGATTTCACGAGTCTGCCTTAATGGCTCAAGAAGTATTTAAGTATTGCTTTCCTGATAAGAAAAACATTTTTAGATACACAACATCTTCTAAAGAGCTTCAGAAAAAATTAGGTGTTTAGTGCCGAAGTTAATTATCAAAGATAGATCAGGTAAAAAGTCTGAAATTGAATATGATAGTAATTTTACATTAATGGAAACCCTTAGAGACAATGGCTACGATATTGAAGCTTCATGTGGAGGATGTTGTGCTTGTTCTACCTGTCATGTCTATATTGATAAAAAATGGAAAAACAAGCTACAAAATATGGATGATGATGAAGAATCTATGCTAGATCAAGCTTTTGATGTTAAAAATAATTCCAGATTATCTTGTCAAATTGATCTTTCTGAAGAGCTTGATGGCCTAGAGATAGAAATTGCACCAGAATAGTATTGACATAAATTATTAATTTGTATACAAACAGTTTGTATAAAAACTATGGCAGACACTTCTCTTAATGAGAATAGATTAGCATTATTAATTTGGCAAACATCAAACTTATGGCAATCTAAAGTAAGATATAAATTAAAAGAGAGTCAAATCACATTAAATGAATATCTTATTCTCGAGACAATTTATTTATTACAGGAAGAAAACATAAGTATTACACAACAGGATGTATGTAAAAATGCATCTATTGATAGATCAGTTGTTAGCTTGCGTGTTGCTAAACTAGAAGAAAAGAATTTAATATCAAAACAACAACCACAAGATAAAAGATCTGATAGTTTAATTTTAACTGCAGCAGGGAATGATTTAATTAATAATATTATTGATAATATTGTAGATTTAGAAAATGAATTATTTAATAAACTAGGATCCGAAATTTTTAATTTCACAAATTCATTAAAGTTGTTATTGGGTAAAAAAATTAGAATTAGAGCAAAATTAAATGATTGATCAAAAATTAGTACAATCCTTAAAATCTTGGCCTTTTAAAGAAGCATTACAAATCATTAAAACAAATGGTGGTTTACAAAACTTTAAAATTCCATCCAAGGGATATGTATTATTAGAAACCGGTTATGGCCCCTCAGGTTTACCTCATATTGGAACTTTTGGTGAAGTTGTAAGAACATCAATGGTAAAAAATGCATTTAGCTCTATTATTGATTGCCCAACAAAACTGATCACATTTTCTGATGACATGGATGGATTAAGAAAAGTTCCTGAAAATGTTCCAAATAAAGAAATGTTAGAAAAATTTATAGGTAAGCCACTTACTTCCATACCAGATCCATTTGGTAAATTTGAAAGTTTTGGACATCATAATAATGCAAAACTTAGAAGTTTTTTAGATGAATTTAATTTTGACTATGAGTTTGTTAGTTCAACAGAAAAATATCAAAATGGAGATTTTAATGAAACAATATTAAGTATATTTGAAAACTATCAAAAAATATTAGATATTATTCTACCTACCTTAAGGACAGAGAGAAAAGAAACTTATAGTCCATTTCTCCCAATAAGTGAAAATTCAGGTGAGGTTCTTCAGGTAAAAATTGAAGAATATAAAATGGATTCAAAAACAATTATTTACAAAGATTCATCTTTAAACAAGTTAGTTGAAACAGAAGTAATTAATGGAAAATGTAAGTTACAGTGGAAAGTCGATTGGGCAATGAGATGGATGGCGTTTGATGTTGATTATGAAATGTGCGGTAAAGATCTTACAGAAAGTGTTGATTTAGGATCTAAGATTTGTAGAGCATTAAATAAAAAAGCACCAACTAATTTAATTTATGAAATGTTTTTAGATGAAAAAGGTGAAAAAATTTCTAAGTCAGTTGGAAATGGTATTAGTGTAGATGAGTGGCTGCGTTACGCATCTCCTGAGAGTCTTGCACTCTATATGTTCCAAAAACCAAAATCAGCAAAGAAGCTTCACTTTGATATAATTCCTAAAACTGTAGATGATTATCTTGCTCATTATAATTCTTATTCAAAATTAGATAAAAATAAACAGTATGATAATCCAATTTGGCATATTCATTCAGGAAAACCAAAAGAATTTAAATCAGAAATAAATTTCAATACCCTTACCAACCTAGTAAATGTTTCTAATTCTAAAGATAAAAAAGTAATATGGTCTTTTATTAATAAATATGATGATAATATTAATGCTGATAACAATCCTGAATTTGACCGCCTTATAGATTTTGCTCTTAATTACTATGAAGATTTTATTTTGCCTAAAAAGAAATTTTTAGAGATTGATGGTAGCAATAAAGAGGTATTTATTGATATTATTAAAGTTCTAGAAAATGATGTTACTGAAAACAGTTCATCTGAAGATATTCAAACATTATTATACGAAGTAGGAAAAAGGCATGAATTTGAAAACTTAAAAGATTTTTTTAAACTAGTATATCAAGTTATGCTTGGTCAGGATCAAGGCCCTAGACTAGGATCATTTTTTAAATTATTTGGATTAAGAGAAACTATTGATTATCTAAAAAAATTAATAGATAATTAATTTATTGTACAATAGTTCTTTAAAAATATTAAGATTATTACCGCCCGAGTTATCTCATACTATTACAATTAATCTTTTAAAATATTTTAAATTAAGACAAAAAAATATTGAGGACTCAATTCTTTCACAACATTTAATGGGTTTAGATTTTGTAAATCCTATAGGACTTGCTGCAGGTTTTGATAAAAATGCTGAAGTGATGCATTCAATGTTTTCGTTTGGTTTTGGTTTTCTTGAAGTTGGTACAATCACTCCAAAACCACAAAGTGGTAATTCTAAACCTAGAGTATTTAGATTAAGTGAAGATAAAGCAATCATCAATAGTTTAGGATTTAATAATAAGGGAATTATAGAAGTAAAAAAAAATTTAATTAAACACCAAAAATCATATTTAAATAATAAGATTGTAGGAGTTAATATTGGAAAAAATAAAAATTCAAGTGAAGCTATTGAGGATTATCTAATAGGTTTAGAAGAGTTAGGTGATTTAGCAAGTTATATTACTATAAACATATCCTCGCCAAATACTGAAGGGTTGAGAGACCTGCAATTGCGAGGAAAGATAGAAAATTTAATTAAAAAAATTATAGACAAAAGAGATGAAATAAAAAATATTAATACTAAGCCAATATTAATTAAAATTTCACCTGATTTAAATGAAGATCAGCTTAGAGATATAGCTTTAATTTCCTTGGCTAATAACATAGATGGACTAATACTTACAAATAGTACTATAAAAAGAGAGAGTAATTTAATTTCCTTAAATAAAGAAAAAAAAGGGGGTCTTAGTGGTATACCTCTTTATAACAATTCAAATTTAGTTTTGAAAAAAATGTATGAATTAACAAATGGTCAAATACCTTTAATAGGAGTAGGTGGTATATCAAGTGGAAGAGACTGTTATGAAAAAATTAAATCTGGTGCTTCTTTAGTTCAGCTATATACCGCTTTGGTTTATTCTGGTCCAAAATTAATTAATAGTATGAAAGGTGACTTGATCGACCTGATTAAAACTGATGGATATAAAAATGTATCTGAAGTTATTGGTAAATCGGTCTAGTAGTGAAAACAATAAATTCCATTGAAGAAATTATTAAAGATTATGACAATTTTATAATTGATCAATGGGGCGTAATGCATGATGGAACATTTGGATATGATCATGCTTTTAATTCTATTAATATTCTCAATAGTAATAATAAAAATTTGTTTATAATTTCAAATTCATCAAAAAGATCAAAGTCATCTATAGATAGATTGCCAAAACTTGGTTTTAGAAAAAAATCTTTTACAAACACATTGACAAGTGGAGAAATGATTTGGCAATTACTTAAAAAAAAATTTTTAGATGATAAAAATAAAAAAAATTGCTTTCATATTTATGATAAAGAAAAAGAGGACGGTGTAGATTTCAGAGATGGTTTAAATTTTGACTTTGTAGAAAAAATAGAAGAAGCAGATTTAATTTTAGCTTGTACTCCTTTTGTAAATTTAAAACCAATAGACTATATTCCATTATTAGAAGTAGCTTACAAAAAAGAAATCACAATGTATTGTGCAAACCCTGACTTTGAAACAGTTGAAAAAAATAGTAATAATAATGTTTTCTGTATGGGTGCTATTGGTGAAATATATAAAAAAATGGGAGGAAATGTAATTATAAAAGGTAAACCCGATGTAAATATTTACACTGAAACCACAAAGCAAATTAATCTAGAAAAAAAAAGAACAGTAGCTATTGGAGATTCATTATTTCATGACATTAAAGGTGCAAATAATTTTGAAATAGATAGTGTTTTAGTAAAATCTGGTATTCATAAAGATTTAACTCAAATAAATAATTTAATTAAAAACCATCAAATAGTCCCAACTTATATCATAGATAAATTTAGTATTTAGAATACTTGACAAAGTAATATTTATATTTACATGCAGTTTCATTATGTCAATGAGATGTGAATTAACTGGAAAATCGTTTCAAACAGGCAACAACGTGAGTCATGCTAAAAATAGAACAAAAAGACGTTTTAAACCAAATCTTCAGAATATAACTTTTGTTAGTGAAGTTTTGGGTCAAAAATTTCAAATGAAAGTTGCTGTTAGTACTATTAGAACAGTTGAAAAAAAAGGTGGGTTTGATGAATTTCTAATTAGTACACCTAATGCAAAATTACCGTTAAAAGCCAAAAAACTTAAAAAAACTATTCTTAATAAATCATCTTAATAGAATTATGGACGTTTTAACTGGCATTAAAACTCTAATATCTTCGGTACCTCAAAATATAATTAACTTAATATCAAATCAAAATACTGAAGTAGTTTGGTTTATTATGTTAATATTGTGTTTTCTTTCCATACTAGTTTTTTTAAGATTATTTGGGTATGTTGGTTTGTATGTTTACTCTGCTATAGCAATTATTGCAGCTAATATCCAAGTATTAAAACAAGCTAATTTTAATTTTTTCTCTTCAATAAATGAAAAAATTATTCCATTTTATGAGCCAAGTCCAATAGCTTTGGGGACAATATTATTTGCCTCAACTTTTTTGTGTACTGATATACTGTCAGAATATTATGGTAAAGAAAAAGCAAGAACAAATGTTCTCATAGGTTTTTGCAGTTTTTTCCTGATGACCATTTTGATGTTAGTGACAATTGGTATTCAGCCAGCTGAAGGTGAGTGGGTATCTATGGTGCAAAATAGTTTAGCAATCTTATTTACTCCAATGACAAGTATATTTGTTGCAAGTATGATAGCTTACTTAATAAGCCAATATTTTGATATTTGGTTTTTTAATTATTTAAAAACTATTAGCTCAAACAAATTACTTTGGTTGAGAAACAATGTTTCTACTGCTGTATCTTCATTAATTGACAATACAATTTTCAGTATTTTTGCTTGGATAATTTTAAATCCTAATCCTTTTCCACTTAGTGATGTTATTATGACATTCATTTTAGGAGTTTATTTACTAAGAGTATTTATAGCTCTTCTCGATACTCCTTTTGTTTATCTAGCCAAGTATTTTATTCCGCAAGAAAAAAATTCCTCTCCTGAAATGGGTTAAAATTAGTTTTTAAAAAACTAATGAAAGATTTTAATTGGTCAATTAAAAATAAGTCTAGTGGTTCAAATGCAAGAACTGGAGTAATATATACCCCCCATGGTGAAATTAAAACACCAGCGTTTATATTTTGTGCAACAAAAGCAGCTTTAAAATCTTTTACTACAAAGGACGCAAAAGAAAATAATTCACAGATTATATTATCAAATACTTATCATTTAATGCTTCAACCAGGAAGTGAACTAATAGCTCAGCATGGAGGTCTTCATAAATTTACGGGTTGGGATGGGCCTATGTTAACAGATAGTGGTGGATTTCAAATTTTTTCTCTTGGACATGGTTCAGTTGCTGATGAAATAAAAGGGCGAAAAACAAATTCAAAAAATAAAAAAACTTTAATAAATCTGAATGAAGAGGGTGCATTATTTAAGTCTTATATAGATGGTTCTACTCATATGTTATCTCCTGAAAAATCAATAGAGGTTCAAAGAAATCTTGGCGCAGACTTCATCTTAGTTTTTGATGAGTGCACTCCTTACAATGTAGATAAAATGTATACATCTGATTCTATGTTAAGAAGTCATAGATGGTCTTTAAGATCAATCAATACGTTTAACTCTAAACTTAATTATAATCCTAAAAATGGCTCAGCAGGTAGACAAGAGATGTACGGGATCATTCAGGGTGGAATTTACAAGGATTTAAGAGAAGAAAGCATTGAATTTAACACAGAAAAAATCAATACTTTTGGAATTGCAATTGGTGGTAGTTTAGGATCAAATAAAGATGAAATGAAAGATATAGTACGTTTTACTTCTTCTAAATTAGATATTTCTCGTCCAGTGCATTTGCTAGGTATTGGTGATCCAAGGGATATATGGGATTTTGTTGCAGATGGAATTGATACATTTGATTGTGTAAGCCCAACTAGAATTGCTAGACATGGATCAGCTTTAGTAAAAGGTAAACAGGGAAAAATAAACTTAAAAAATGTTAAATATAAAAATAATTTTAACCCAATAGATAATGAGTGTAATTGCTATACGTGTAAGAACTTTACACTGGCATATTTGTATCATCTTTTTTCTGCACATGAATTACTAGGATTACAACTTCTAACTAATCATAATATATATTTTATGAATAATCTTATGAAAGAAATTAGAAGCTCAATTGATAATAATGATTTTGATAATGCAAAAAAGAAATGGTTCAATTCTTAATTATCTAAATGAAAAGTAGAAGATAACTGATTTAGTAAAACTTCTCCTAACTGATCGACATCCATTATTGTTACAGCCTTACTATAGTATCTTGAAACATCATGCCCAATTCCTATAGCAATTAATTCAATTTCATCTTTTTTTTCAATTTCAAAAATTATATCTCTCAAATTTTTTTCTAAATAATTACCTGGATTTACAGAAAGTGTTGAGTCATCAACTGGAGCACCATCACTTATAACAATAAGAATTTTTCTTTTTTCCTTTCGAAAAGATAATCTATTGTAAGCCCATGATAAAGCTTCTCCATCGACATTTTCCTTCAAAATTCCCTCTTTCAATAATAATCCCAAATTTTTCTTTGACCTCCTCCATGGTGAGTCTGCAGATTTATAAATAATATGTCTTAGATCATTTAACCTGCCTGGATTAGAAGGCTTTCCATTTTTTATCCATTTTTCTCTAGAGTTACCTCCCTTCCAAGCTTTGGTTGTAAACCCTAATATTTCAGATTTAATTAAGCATCTTTCTAATGTTTTTGCTAAAATATCTGAACAAAGAGCAGCAACTGTAATTGGTCTGCCTCTCATTGAACCAGAATTATCAATTAGAAGACTCACAATAGTATCTTTAAATTCAACTTCCTTTTCTATTTTGTAGCTTAATTTATTATTTGGATTAGCAATAATTTTAGCTAATCTTGATGTATCGAGAAAACCCTCTTCCATATTAAAATCCCAATGACGATTTTGCTGAGCTAAAAGTTTTCTTTGCAGTCTATTGGCAATTTTAACAATTAATGGTTGAAAAGAAAATACTTGTTGATCAAGATTTCTTCTAAGTTTCTCTAATTCTTTGATATCACAAAGTTCTTCAGCGTTAATAATTTCATCAAAATTATAATCAAAAACTTTATAATTTTCTAAATTCTTTAAAATTTTTCTATCTGGTAAATAATCAAGTTCAGTATCCCCACTTTCTTCTCCCATATCATCATTTTCTTCTAATGAAACTGACTGCTCAACCGTTGTTTCACTTGTTTGCATTTCAATATTTGAGTCAGTTTGCTCATCATTTTTTTGTTCATCATTATTTTCATTTTCATTTTCTTGATCCTCATCATTTTGATTAATATCATCGCTTTGAGTATTGTTTACATTGTTATTAAGTAATCCAAGTTCATCTAGTTTTTCAACTATTGTGGATGTATATTTCTCTTGATCGTATAAACATTTCTTTAAATCTATAAAAAAGTTTGAATAATCCTTTTTTAATTTTTCTTTTACAATATTTTTAAAACTACTATTATTTTCACCTAAATCTACTCCAACAATTTCTTCAAATGCTACGTTTTTAAATGCTTTTATTAATAAATTTTGATCTTTTTTAGTATTTTCTATTTTAAGATCTCTAATATACTTGCTCTTTAGATTTTTTTGTATTCCCTTGAATTCATTACTACCAATAGCTTCTACTCGTGCCTGCTCTAAAACATTAATTATTTGGTTTGATAATTCATCTTGATTTAAGAAGTTTTGGTGTATGTCTTTTGAATGCAGTCTGAATTCAAGTGCAAAAGAGTCCGCTTCAGCTCTTATATATTCTAGATTATTATTAAAATTTTCAATTTTTGGTTCAGTTAAATTTATAGTGTTACCTATAATTGAAGAATTTTCTTTAACAAAATTAATCTCTATATCCTCTTTTTTTCCTATAGATTTTATTGCTGCACTTAATGACTTTTTAAAATCTTCAATAATTTCACTATTCTTTGACATTAACTACTTTAGCATCAGTAATATCAATTCCAAATGATCTTTGAAAATATTCTTGTAAGATAGATCTCTCCATTTCATCACATCTATTTAAAAAAGATAGTTTAAAAGAATATTCAATATCATTGAATAGAAGGTAGTTTTCTGCCCATGTCAAAACAGTTCTTGGGCTCATAACAGTTGAAATATCGCCGTTAATAAATCCTGATCTCGAAAGATCTGCAGTAGCTACCATACATTTAACAATGTCTTTGCCATCCTTATTGTTGAGTTTCTTTATTTTACTTAAAATAATTTTTATTTCTTGATCATTACTTAGATAATTCAATGTTGATACAATATTCCATCTATCCATTTGACCTTGGTTTATTTGTTGGGTGCCATGATACAAACCAGATGTATCACCAAGACCAACTGTGTTAGCCGTGGCAAACAATCTAAAAAATTTGTGGGGTTTAATTACTCTTGATTGATCAAGTAAAGTTAACTTTCCTTCTGACTCTAGAATACGCTGAATAACAAACATAACATCTGGTCTGCCAGCATCATACTCATCAAAGACTAAAGCTACTGGATTTTTGTAAGACCAAGGTAGTATACCATCTTGAAACTCTGTTACTTGTTTATTATCTTTAAGAATAATTGCATCTTTGCCTATTAAATCTATTCTGCTGATATGACTATCTAGATTAATTCTTATGCATGGCCAGTTAAGTCTCGCAGCTACTTGTTCAATATGAGTAGATTTACCTGTACCATGGTATCCTTGAATCAAAACTCTTCTATTAGAAGAAAACCCTGCCAGTATTGAAAGAGTTGTAGCTGGATCAAAAATATATGTTTGATCTATTTCTGGTACGTATTCAGTTTTTTCTTTAAACTTATAAACCTCAAACTCACAGGAGACCCCAAATAATTCTTTGGGATCAATTTTGATACTAGGAGATATTTCTATATTTTTTTTATCAGTCATTTTTAAATTTTTTTAATAGTATTTTGTATGAGTTATTTATTTCCTTAAACTTCTCTTCAGCTTTTTTATCGTTACCATTTACATCAGGGTGAAATATTTTCACTAGTTTTTTGTAAGTTTTTTTAATTTTATCCAATGTCAATGGTAGATCTAGATTGAATAATGATAGAGCTTTACTTTCTTCTTTTGTAAGATTTTCATCAACCAGCTTATTTCTGAAGTAATTATTATCTCGTTCATTTGGATTTAAATCATTAATTTCTTCGTTAAAAAAATTGTTAATTTGATCCATTACTTTGTTATAATTTCCCTTTAATGGCCAAGATGGCCTGTTCCAAATAATATCTTCTCTCATTGAATTTTCAATTTCATTAACTGATAATCCTTTATAAAAATCCCATGACTTATTGTATTCCTTAATATGTTGCATACAAAAATAATAATACTGATTTAATAATACTCTAGATTTTGGAGCTTTAAACTTCCCTTCATTATTACAATCATTCTTGTCACATTTTCTAAAAAAAGTTTTTTCCCAAGAAAGACTATTTTTATTAATATCTATTTTATGTTTACCCACACGTAATATATAGTTTAAAAATAATGAATCGTAAGCAAAGAATTGATAAAATATTATCAAATAAATTTGACAATTTTCTATTAGAAATTGTTGATAATTCAAACTTACATAAAGGTCATAACAATTTTACAGGCAATAATGAGACACATATTAAAATTATTTTAACAAAAAAAAATAAAATACCCATAAATAGAGTCAATATTCATAGAATTATAAATAATTTACTTGAAGAGGAGTTTAAAAGTGGACTTCATTCATTAGAGATAAAAATTAACTAATTTTAGAAATTTCAACTTTTGATATTTGTTTTTTTGAATGAGATAAAATTTTAAAATTAAAATAATTATCATTATAAGATTCCCCATAAGATGGTATTTTCTTCGATATATCTAAAATGTATCCTGCAATAGTTGATGATTCGATTTCTGGTGGATCTAAATCAAAGCTTTTATATAAATCTCTAATATTTTTTTCTCCACTTATTATAATTTTCCCATAATTATTAAGTTTAAAATTATTTTCAGGAATATCAATTTCATCAACTATTTCACCAACAATTTCTTCGATTATATCCTCTAATGTAATTATTCCAAGTAATTCACCATATTCATCAACCACAAAAGCTAAATGCTCTTTTCTTTTTTTAAATTCAACTAATTGTTCTAATAGGTTTGTTGTTTCAGGAATAAACCATGGATTAGAAATTTTATCAAAAATAATTTCCTTTGATTCATTATGATTTTTTAAATCTATATTTAAGGTTCTTACATTTAACAGTCCAATAATATTTTCAGGATTGTTTTTCCAAAATGGAATACGAGTATATCTAGAATTATTTATCTTATTTATAATTTCACTTGTTTTTAGAGATGAATCAATTGAGTAAATATTTTTTCGATGGGTAAAAATTTCTTCAACAGTTATATCATTTAACTGTAATATGCTTTGTAGCATATCTTTTTCTTGCTCATAATCTGGATTAGAAGTTTTATATAGTTCTATTACCCCTTTTAATTCTTCTTCTGACTGAAGATCATTATTTTTTATATCATTATCATTTTTTCTAAAAATTAATCTTACAATTAAATTAATTACATATACAAAAATAAATAAAATTTTATTTAAATAATAAATAATTGGAGCAATTAATAATGCAGTTCTATTTGGTCTATTAATGGCATAAGTTTTAGGAAGAACTTCAGCAAATATTACAATTACAACTGTCATAATTAAAGTTGCATAAAAAATACCTTCTACTCCAAAAAGATCATAAAAAAATGCTGTAGCAAGAGAAGATGCTAAAATATTAACTAGATTATTTGATAGTAATAATGTTGATATTACATTATCTTTCTTATCTAGTAATTCGAGCACATAACCAGCTCTTTTACTACCCTTTTTTTTCTTATATAAAATTCTTGCTTTAGAAGTGGCAGTAATTGCAGTTTCAGATCCTGATAAAAAACCTGATAGAATTATAAGAATTATTAGTAAAAAAAGAAGAAATAGACTTGCCATTTAAATTTTCTGTAAGATTTTATAAACTTTATTCTTATCTAGTTTTTTGTAAAATATAGAACTTCCAATCTTATTTATAATTGAAAAATTAATCTTATCATCAAAATTTTTTTTATCTTTACTTATTATTTTTATTATTTTTTTTTCTTTTATTATTTTATCAAAAATTTTGAGCTTACATTTTTTAAAATGTATTAATATTCTATCAAGTTCTTTAGAGGAGAGCAAACCGAGATAATTAGATATTTTTGCTTCAGTAATCATTCCTATACAAATTGCTTCTCCATGATTAAATTTTTTATAATTATAGTGGCTTTCAATAGCATGACCAATTGTGTGTCCAAAATTTAACATTGCTCTAGAGTGACTATTTAATAAGGATTCTTTTTCATCTTTTTTTACATAAAAAAGTTTTATCATTATTGATTTATAAACTGCTTTTTCTAAAAAAGATTTATTTAGTTTAAATAATTTATCTATATTTTTTTCTAACCAACAAAAAAAATTATAATCATTAATTAAAGCATGTTTAATTATTTCTGCATATCCTGATTTTATTTCTTTATTTGGCAAACTATTTAAAATAGAAATATCAATTAATACTTCTTTTGGTTGATAGAAAGTTCCGAGCATATTTTTTCCGTAGGTCGTATTTATTCCATTCTTACCACCTATAGAACTATCTACTTGAGATAAAAGTGTAGTAGGTATCAAAAAAAAATCTAAACCTCTTAAAACTGTACTTGAGATAAATCCTGCTAAATCACCTAATGTACCACCACCAATAGCAACAAGCACAGATTTTCTATTTACATTATTTTTAATTAGTTTTTCAGCAAGATTTTTGTATCCATTAATTGTTTTAGCTTTCTCTCCACAGTGAATAGTTATGATTTTTACATTTTTTTCTTTTTTAAAATAGAATTTATTTTTAATTTTTGAATCAATAATACAAAAAACTTTTTCATT
>CACGRD010000003.1 GCA_902575375.1 uncultured Alphaproteobacteria bacterium | reverse complement strand
AATTTTTATAAAATTGCCCGTGCAAAAATAGATATTTTGATGGAAAATAATAAGCCCAAAGGTGGAAAATGGAGCTTTGATGAAGATAACAGAAAAAAACTCCCTAAAGATATTAAAATACCAGAAATGATTACTGCTAAAGAAACAAAGCATACAAAAGCTTTAAAACAACAAATAAACACAATTTTTAAAAATCACCCGGGCCAAGTTGATAATTTTTGGCTACCTACAACTTATGATGATGCAGTTAAATGGTTAGATTATTTTATTATTAAAAAATTTAATTTATTTGGTGATTACGAAGATGCAGTTGATACTAATAATAATTTTTTATTTCATAGTGTTCTAAGCCCTATGATTAATTTAGGTTTATTAACACCAGATCTAATAATTGAAAGAGTAAGAAAAGTTGAAAATAAAATTAAAATTAATTCTTATGAAGGCTATATCAGGCAAATTATTGGATGGAGAGAGTTCATTAGAGGAATATACCAAAATTATGATCAACAATTAGAAGAAAATAATTTCTTTCGACATAAAAATTCTCTTACTAAAAAATGGTATGACGGTACAACTGGATTAGATCCTTTAGATCACTCAATCAAAAATGCTCAAAGATATGGGTACACCCATCATATTGAGAGACTAATGGTTTTATGTAACATTATGAACTTATGTGAAATAAAACCTAATGAAGTTTATAATTGGTTTATGGAAATGTTTGTAGATAGCTCTGATTGGGTAATGTCACCTAATGTTTATGGTATGGGGTTGTTTAGTGATGGAGGTATATTTAGTACCAAACCTTATATTTGTGGTTCAAGTTATTTTATGAAAATGATGAATTTTAAAAGAGGTGATTGGAATGATATTATGGATGGATTGTATTGGCGTTTTATTAATAAAAATAGAAAATTTTTTCAATCTAATCCCCGTTTAAATATGATGGTTAATATCTATGATAAAATGAATACAGAGAGGAAAAATCATATAATAAAGAGAGCAAATCAGTTTATTCGTGATAATACAAATTAATGAATAAATTCGATGTTGTTGCAGCAATTATAATAAAAAATGCTAAATATTTTATTGCGCAAAGAAATAGAAATAAACATATGGGATTAAGTTGGGAGTTTCCAGGTGGAAAAGTGGAAAAAGGGGAAACTTTTGAAATTGCGCTTAAAAGAGAAATAAAAGAAGAGCTTAATATAGAAATAAATATTAAAAATAAATTAGGTGAAGAAAATTATCAAGATGACAAAATAAATGTAAAATTACATTATTTTATATGCTCTCATGCTAATGGTGAAATTATTTTGAGAGAACACGAGGACTCAGCTTGGGTTACAAAGAATGAATTTAAAAACTATAATTTTGCTGAAGGAGATAGTGACATTATATACTTATTATAAGTCTAATTTTAAAATCCTTTAAAACCTTAATTTTTGTCCTTTTTTTTCAAAAATTTTATTTTCTTTTATTTTAGTGATAAAGATCAACATCATTTATGAAAGTTGATAAAGACCAAATATCTGCATGGGGTGTCCATGCTTTTACAGGATCAGGAGCTATACTTGGATTCCTTGCCTTAATATCAATATTGAATAATGATCAAACTGGTGCTTTCTTATGGTTAGGCTTAGCATTATTAGTTGACGGGATTGATGGTACATTAGCAAGAAGAATAGGGGTAGAGGAAAAAGCACCAAATTTAGATGGAATAATTTTAGATAGTATAGTCGATTATCTTAACTACGTAATTAACCCTGCTTTAATGATTTACTGGTTTCAATTAGTGCCAAATGGTTTTGAAATTATAATGCCAGCAATAATATTTGGTGTTTCATTGTACACTTTTATTAATGTTAATATGAAAACTGATGATTATTATTTCAGAGGATTCCCTGCAATTTGGAATATTGTAGTACTATATTTTTTCATATTAAATTCAAATGTTTGGATAAATCTTATTGTAATTATTATTTTATCAATACTGACTTTTATTCCTTTTAAATTTGTTCATCCATTAAGAGTAAAATCTTATCGAAACTTAACTATTTTTTTTACCGTAATATGGTCAGCAACAACATTGAGATTAGTTACTAAATCTGAAATAAATTTAATTATAAATGATACTATAGTGTTAATTATCTGGTTAACCTGCACAGGTTATTTTTCATATATTTGTTTAAATAAGTCATTAAAAGACTTCTCTTAGTAAGCAATTTAGCTATTTTTTTATATATGCATTTTTTGCATATCTAAATATGATCATAATCAATTTAAATATAAATAATTTTTATTATTAATTTTACATCGTTCATTTTGAATAATTCAAAACGGAAGTAAACGAAAGTTGAAGGAACGCATGCAAGTTATTAAATCGTTCAATCTGTTTTTAACAGATCGGAAGTAAGCTACTGCTGAAGGAACGCGGATATTTTTAAAATCCATAGCTAAGCATGAATTGTAACAGATTGAAAGGACTGTTATTAAATATGATAGGTATTAAATTTGGATTTATAAATACTCTGCTCATTTCATATTATTAGTTATGTTTAATGAAATGTATCAATCAGAGAGTGAAATTAGAAATCACTATAATAATATTAATGAGTGGTTGGAAAAAATGACTGCTAAAGTGATTAATGAAAAAAATGCCGAAGCAGAGACTCACTTTAGAAATATAGGTATAACATTTTCAACTAATAGTGAAACTGCTAGGGAAAGAATAATTCCTTTTGATTTAATTCCAAGAATTTTTACATTTAGTGAATGGTCTAAATTAGAAAAAGGAGTAATACAAAGAGCAAAAGCTCTAAATGCTTTTTTGGCAGATATTTATAATCAAGGTGAAATAATAAAAGCTAATATTATACCTAAGGAATTAATTTTTAAAAAAAAATCTTACGAAGTTTCTATGTTTGGTTTTACACCACCTAGATCAATTTATAGCCCAATTATAGGTATAGATTTAGTGCGAACAAATCATAATGAATATTTTGTATTAGAAGATAATTGCAGAACACCTAGCGGAGTATCATACATGTTAGAAAATAGAGAAATAATGATGAGAATGTTTCCAGATTTATTTCATAAAAATCGTGTTACGCCTATTGACGATTATCCAACAAGATTACTGCAAACATTAATGAGTTTAGCTCCAATTAAATGTAACTCTTCAGAGCCTGTATGTGTACTTCTTACTCCAGGTCCATTGAATAGCGCTTATTACGAACATAGTTTTTTATCTGATCAAATGGGAATTGAAATGGTTGAGTCTACTGATTTATTTGTTGAAGGTGAATATCTTTATATGAAAACAGTAGATGGTCCTAAAAAAGTAGATGTTGTGTATAGAAGGATAGATGATGAATTTCTAGATCCTCTTTGTTTTAATCCCAATTCAGTAATTGGTATACCAGGTATAATGGATGTTTACAGAAACGGAGGAGTTAATATCTGTTCAGCTCCAGGTGCAGGGATAGCAGATGACAAAGCAATTTATGTTTATGTTCCAGAAATGATAAAATTTTATTTAGGAGAACAGCCAATATTAGAGAATGTTCAAACTTGGAGTTGTGACAAAAACAATGATCTTACTTATGTGTTAGATAACTTATCCGATCTTGTCGTAAAAGAAGTTGACGGATCTGGAGGATATGGAATGCTAATAGGTCCAAAATCATCAAAATCTTCCATTGAAGAATTTAGAAGAAAACTTTCTACAAATCCTAGAGGATATATTGCTCAACCACTCTTAGATCTGTCCTTTTCTCCAACACTGATTAAAAATCAAGTTGAGGGGAGGAGAGTTGATTTGAGACCTTTTTGTTTAATGGGTGAAAACGCACAATTAAGTTCTGGCGGTTTAACAAGAGTTGCAATGAATGAAGGATCTTTCGTTGTTAATTCTAGTCAAGGTGGAGGAGTGAAAGATACATGGGTTTTAGCAGAATGAGATCAAATGTTAAGTAGAACGGCTGAGTACCTTTATTGGATTAGTAGGTATATGGAGAGAGCTGAAACTAATGCTAGACTTTTAGATGTTGGTTACAGAATGTCATTATTTCCTAATCCAAATGGTTATAATAATGAATGGGAGTCTGTTTTAGCTGCAGCAGGTGCAATACAAGGATACAAAAATAAATATGATATTATTGAACAAAAAAAAGTTGAAGATTATTTATTTTTTGATGAAGATAATCCTTCTTCAGTTTATAATTGCATACTAAATGCTAGAAATAATGCTTTAGTTGTAAGAACATCTTTCACACCTGAGTCATGGCTAGCAATTAACAAAACTTATCAAGAAATTTTAAAATTAAAAAATAATAATTTTAATGCATCAGACCTACCAAACTTAACTGAATGGACAATAGAGCAAGTAAATTTATTTAGAGGTTCTTTAAGTTCTTTATTAAGAAATGATGGTTATAACTTCCTTTATTTAGGATTATTTGTTGAAAGAGCAGATAATTCTGCAAGATTATTGGACGTTAAATATTTTGTATTACTTCCTAAGCCTCAATACATTGGAGGCAATATTGATAACATGCAATGGAGTATCCTACTTAGGTCATTATCATCATTTAATGCCTTTCGATGGGCCTATGATGGAAATGTTACCTCAACTAAGATTGCTGATTTTTTAGTTTTAAACAGTGATTGTCCAAGATCTCTTAGTTTTTGTATTCAAAATATTGTGAAACACTTAACTAATTTAACTTGTAGTCCAGAAAAGGTTACTAAAATTTATAATACCTTAAAAGATTTAAATACAAAAATTCAAGAAGAAAAAATTGAGTCGATTGTTGATTTTGGTCTACATGAATTTGTTACACAATTTATTCATAAAATTTCAAGCGTAGACTCCGACATTCAAAAGGAGTTTTTTAATTAATGGAAATAATAATTGAGCATACAACAAAATATGAATATAAGAATCCTGTAGCTGGTCTTATACAATCTACAAAACTTTATCCGTCTGAATATAACGGCTTAAAAATTTTAGATTGGAACGTTCATCATGACTCAGCTGCAAAATCTGCAATTTATAAAGATGGAGAAGCAAATAATATACAAAGTTTTACTAGTTTAAAGAAAGTAAAAAAAATTCAGTTTACTGTTCTTGGTAAAGTAGAAACTTTTGACACAAAGGGGGTCTATTTTAATCCAGATGATAAATTAGATCCATGTGTTTATTTAAGGGATTCAAATCTAACTATTCCAGATGTAGATATAAAAAATTTAGCTTTAGAAGCAAAAAACGGCTTTAAAGAGGATGAAAGTTTATTAATTTCTCACAATTTAATGAATTTAGTAAGAGAAAAAGTTGAATATAAACCTCTTTCAACAAATAATGAAACAACAGCTCAGGCAGCTTATAATCAAAAAAAAGGAGTCTGTCAGGATCAAGCACACATAATGGTTTCAGCTGCTAGAACAATCAATATACCTGCTAGATATGTAAACGGTTACATGCACAATAATTCACATTCATCAGAATTTCAATCGACACATGCATGGGCAGAATTTTTTATAGATGATCTAGGTTGGGTTGGTTTTGACCCCACTAATGGATGCAGCCCAGATGAAAGATATATTAGAGTATCTTGTGGACTTGATGCAAGTGATGCTGCACCTATAAAAGGAGTTTTCTATGGACATAATGGACAGAACAATTTGATTGAAAACTTAGATATACACGTTCAAACACTAGAAAATAATTCTCAACAATAAAAATTTGTTAAGCATCAATAAATAAAGTAGGAAAAAAATGTACCAAAATAAAAACAATTACTGTTTATTTTTGATTTTTAAAAACCATTTCTTCATTATAATTAATAATTAGCTTTATTTTATACATAAGCTATCCTATCTGTAAGTAATGGAAATTGAAAAAATCTTTAAGAATTTAATTTTAGTTGATTTTATTGTTATAATTTTAATGGTGATATCATCTATGTATCAACCATATGAAATTTCGAATCTTTATGAAAATTTAAATGATGGATTATTATCAAATTTTGAAAATTTTTCTCGAATAGTTTCTATTAGTTTATTCCTTTTATATTTACTTACCTTAAACCTACTTTATAGATTTACCTCTTATGGCAAACCACTATATTTATTTTTAGTAGTTGCTGGCATAATACTGAATTATTTTAGTGGTTCTGTTATCTATACTGCTTTTAGCGGTATGCTTGATCAAATTGGCGGATTGATTAGTGGTGCAATTTTGATTCTTTTATATTTTTCGCCAATTAAAGACAATTTTAGGTAAGAAATAACTTAGTTTTCTGCAAACTAATCAATATTAATATATTTTTTATTAAAATTTAGTTAAAATAATATTATAGGTTGGTCAAAAACCTTGTAAAAAAAGACCATACTTTTTTATTATGGCAAAAATATTAGCAAAAATTATAATTGGTATTTTAAGTTTATGGGCATTAGTATTTATAATTGCAGAGATTATTGGTGTAACTATCTATTTTCCATTCACTATAGTTGAAATACAAGAAATACCATATCACAGAATTACTTCAGTCAGATTGGCTGTTTTTCTAACTTTTGCTTACTTTGGTTTTAGATATCTTTTTCTACAATCAGAAAAATTGTATCCCATACAGTTTTTAGAAATTTATATTAAATCATTTACAGTTTGTTGTTTATTTGTTTTTTATACTAGTCAAGTTGCATTTAGAGAATACTATTTTGTTTTATTTTTATTTATAGTTTCTTTAATCTTACATTTTGCTTCAAGAAATAAAATAAGAAATTACTTTAATTAAAAGGCGATTTCAATGAACCGCCTTTTTCTAAAATTAAATTTTTTAAGTAGTAATAAGTTTTAATACTATTAGAATTAAACCAACCAATGGAAATATTAAACCTCTGATATTAGGTTTAAAACCATAATTATTGACTAAATTGAATGTTCGCAATACTCCATTAATAGTAGCAAATGTAAAAAGCATCAATAAAAATGAATACCAGAATTCATATTGAATTAGATTTTCATCATATGTATTTCCAGTTACATCAAAGGTTAGAAGTATAGACATCAAAAGCATTGCTAAAAATAATACACCTAAAACACCTCTAAATATTGTTTTTGGTTCTTCATTTGAAAAGCCAAGTTCATCGTAAAATTTATTATTTAAAAAAAATTGATAAATAACAAAAGCATTGAAAAGCATGAATAAAACATGAAAAGTGAAGGGTAATATTCCGCCTGCTTCAAGAATATGTTGAGCCATAAAATCTCCTTTTTATAAATAATATCAAAATTTTAATGATTCTTTATAAATTAATTATTAAAGTACTATTTTATGATAAATATTTTAGTTACAGGTGGTTCTGGTAAAGCAGGAAGAGCAACAATAAAATTACTATTGAAAAAAAATTATAATGTATTCAATGTAGATTTAGTCGATCATCCTGCATTACAAGTTCCTTTTACTAAAGTTAATTTAGAAAATTTTGGAGAAGCTATAGAGTCTGTTTCTGAAATAGATGATCGTATTAATGGAATAGATGCAGTTATACATCAAGCTGCAATTCCAGCTTCTGGGTTAGAAGTTAATCATAAGACATTTAGAGTAAATACTTTAAGTACTTATAACATATTTCAAGCTTCTAAAGTTATGAAAATAAATAATATAGTTTGGGCATCAAGTGAAACAGTGCTAGGCTTACCTTTTGATACTTATCCGCCTTATGTACCTGTTGATGAAAATTATGATCCTCGACCAGAATCTAGTTATTCTCTTTCTAAAGTTATAGGAGAAGAAATGGCAAGACAATTTTGCAGAAGAAACCCTGATATGAAAATTATTGGACTTCGTTATTCTAATATAATGGAAGAACATGATTACAAACAATTCAAATCATTTCAAAATGATCCATATTTAAGAAAATGGAATTTGTGGGGATACATTGATGCCAGAGATGTTGCACAAGCTTGTTTATTAGCTATGGAAAGTAAATTGCAAGGTGCAGATAATTTTATTATAGCAGCCGATGACACAGTAATGAATGAGGATAATAAATCACTTTTAGATAAAGTATTTCCTAATATTAACATTAAGGGAGATATTGGAAAAAATAAAACACTATTAAGTAATCAGAAAGCTAAAAAGGTTTTAGGATTTAATCCAGAATATTCTTGGAAGAGTTATAATTAAAATTCACAAATAGCTTTTAATTTTAATCTTTACTAGATTTAGCCCACAAATTAATTTTTTCTTCTTTTGCATGTTTATTGATTTCTTTTAATTCCTGTTTTGAAAAGTACATATTATTTTGACTATCTAAACATTCATCTAGTTGCTTTACAGTCCTTGCACCAATTAAAGCGGAAGTCATTGTTTGATGACGTAAAACCCAAGATAAAGCCATTTGAGGTAAAGTCTGACCTCTTTTATTTGCTATTGTTGTTAGTTCTTTTATTTTTTTTAAATAACTTTTGGTAATCATTTTCTTATTAAGAGATGAGTTATCGGAAATTCTAGAAATTTTTGGGATAGATTTCATATATTTACCTGATAGCATTCCCTGTGCTAGTGGAGAGAAAGCTATACAGCCTATACCTAATTTTTTAAGAGTTGTAAGTAAATCTTTTTCAACCCATCTATTTATCATAGAATAAGATGGTTGATGAATGAGGCAACTAACTCCTCTTTCTTTTAATAATTTATCCATTTTAATTGTTTGCTTTGAACTATAAGATGAAATTCCAACATATAATGCTTTACCACTTCTAATTGCTTGAGTTAAGGCATCAGCAGTTTCTTCTAGTGGAGTTAATGGATCAAAACGATGGGAATAAAATATATCTACATATTCTAAATTCATTCTCTTCAAACTTTGATCAAGGCTTGCTGTAAGATATTTTTTTGAACTCCATTCACCGTATGGTCCAGGCCACATATCGTATCCAGCTTTAGTTGATATAATTAATTCATCTCTGTATTTATTTAAATCTGAATTCATTACTTTACCAAAATTAATTTCAGCTGAACCATAAGGTGGTCCATAATTGTTAGCTAAATCAAAATGTGTCACACCTCTATCAAATGCTCTAAAAAGCATTTTTTTAGATTCATTAGTCATAGATTTTTTGCCACCAAAATTATGCCAAAGTCCAAGTGTAATAGGAGGTAATAGTAATCCACTATTACCACATCTTCTGTAAATTAATTTTTGATATCTATTTGTATTAGCTTTGTAAGGCATTATTAAAAAAAATTATAATTTTTTATATAATAATATATAAATTAAATAAATGACTGAGTTACAATGGTACGCTTATCTTGGAGGATTTGTAGCCTTCGCAATTGGATGCTATTTATATTATCTTTCCAGAAATAAAGAATTAAATGATCAGCAGGTCAAAAATAGAAAAAGATTTATGAATTTTTTTCTAATTATTGCTTTAGTTTGCGTTGGTTATTCATGGCTGTAAATTTAAGAGATTACATTTGAAATATTATATTGCAATTGATGCTGGAACTTCAGTAATCAAGACTGTAATTTTTAGTACAAAATTTAAACAAATAAATTCGCATAGTGTAAAAAATCCAGTAATAACAGATAATTTTGGTAAATCTGAAATTGAAATGGAAAAATTTTGGTTACTTACAGCAACATGTATTAAACTTTTAATAAAAAAAACAAAAATCCAGTCACAATCAATTGTTGGTTTAGGAATAACTGGAAATATGGTTGGATTTTGGTCTATAAATAATAAAAATAAACCAGTAAGAAATGCAATTTTGTGGAATGACACAAGAAGCCAAAAAATTTTCACTAATAAAAAAATATTTGATCAGATTTATAAAATTACAGGTTCTATCACGCAATACGGCTGTACTATACCTATTCTAAAATGGATTACTAAATTTGAAAAAGAAAATTTAAATAAAATTAAATACATTTTAACTTGTAAAGATTGGTTAAGATTTAAATTAACAGGTAATTTAAATAATGATGAAACAGAAGTTTCAGTATACCCAGGAGATATAAAAAATAGAAAATTATCCAAAAAAATTTTCAAAATTTTCAATCTAAATACTAAATACTTCAAACTGTTCCCAGAAATAAAAAAATCAAATGAATTAGGTGGATACGTTACTAAAAGTGCATCAAAATTAACAAGTTTAAAAATTGGTACACCCGTTATTATAGGATGCGGTGACGTTATAGCTTCTATTTTAGGTGCTGGAGGAATTAATCGTA
This sequence comes from uncultured Alphaproteobacteria bacterium, assembly GCA_902575375.1. GTDB lineage: Bacteria > Pseudomonadota > Alphaproteobacteria > HIMB59 > CACPNW01. The sequence continues at coordinate 56,659 of CACGRD010000003.1, read as the reverse complement.
ACAAGAAAATAAGCATTATTGGAACTACATGCCATAATATTATAGTTAAAAATAATTCAAAAATTTCTTCAGATGGTTCAGGATTATTTTTTGCTTCTTTAAATAATACTTGGTTAGAGACTAAAATAAACGTTGCAGGAACAACTAATATTGATTGGGTTATTCATAATTTTTACAAAAATTCAAAAAATTATTCAGATAAGATTAAAATAATTAATAGTTTTGAAAAAAAATATATCACTTATAATTATCCAGAAAATTCATTGATATTTCTTCCTTATATAAATTATGGAGGATCAATATCCCCATTTGTAAATTTAAATTCTAAAGCTGAAATTTTTGGAATTTTACCACATCATAATAATTTTGATATTATGATTGCTTGTTATGAAGGTTTAGCATTATCTATTAAGGATTGTTTTGCGAATAAAATTAAAACTAAAGATAGTCTTTATCTTGCAGGAGGTGCATCAAAAAGTAAAATCTTACCTCAATTAATTGCGAATGTTTTAAACATTAAAGTCAAGATTTTAACTAATTCAGAACTAGGTGCACTAGGCATTGCATTCTTAATTGATAGTTACCTGCATCAAAAAGATTTAAAAAAATTAATTAATGATCATCAAAATATTGGTCATATTTACACACCCCAAAGAAAACAATTCAAATATCTTAATAATAAATATCAAAAATATAAAAAATTAAGAGAGTCATTGAATAATATTTGGTGAAAGTCTCTAATTTAGTTGATAATATTAATATATTGATATTAAAATATTAATCATAAATTAAGTGAGGAAAAATGAATAAAATATTATTATTTTTTATTACAATTCTATTTTCTTTAAATGCTTATGCTGTAACAAATGTTACTTTTTGGCATATGGAAGGTGTTCCACATAGAGTTGATAGAATTCAAACATTAATTGATGAATTTAATTCTGCTAATCCAGATATTAATGTAACACAAGAAGTTCAAAACTGGGGTGAAATTTACGCGAAAGCACCTGCATCAGTTGCTGCAGGTACCGCACCAGAAATATTAGTAGGTATTCCAGATTTTACTCCTATTCTTGCTGATATGGGAGCAGCACAACCTGTTGAGGATTTTGTTGCAGAACTAGATGCAAAATATGGTTTTTATCAAAAAGCTCTTGATCAATATACTTATAATGGTCACACCTGGGCTGTTCCTTTATGGAACATGGGTCTTTCATTATGGTATAGAAAAAGTGATTTTGAAGCAGCAGGTATTGAACCTCCAAAAACTTGGTCTGATCTAAAAAAAGCTGCTAAGGCCCTAACTAAAGACGGTGTTTATGGAATAGGTCTTCCTGGCAATAAACAACTTTATACAGATCAAACAATTTATAGCTTCATGGTTAATTCAGGTGCAGAAGAAATTTATAATTCTGATGGTACGTTAAGATTTGATAATCCTGAAACTATAGCAGCGTATGATGTTTATAAAGAATTATATCAATATTCAGCACCTGATGCAGCAAACTGGACCTGGGGTGAAGCCGAAGCATGTTTTGCAAGTAAAGGCTGCGCAATGATATTGCAGTTTACTGTTATTTCTACATATGACTCACAAGCTGGTGGAGATGCAAGTGATTTAGGTGTTATTCAAATACCACATGCAAATGGTAAACATCATAAAGCTGGAACTGTTTCATATGTGAACTCTGCTATGATAATGACTGCTGACGAAGCAAAAATGGAAGCTTCTAAAAAGTTTCTGAGTTTCTTAATGGAGCCTGGAAATTATGGAAGATTTATCAACATGGAACCAGGATTATTTTTACCAATAACTGAAGCTGGAAGTCAAGATTCAACTTATTGGGATGATCCGGTTGTTGTAAAATATAAATCACAAGTAGAAACAATGTTAGACAATTCAACAAGAGGCAGTCTGTTTGGTTTTACGAATGGTAATACTTTTACAAGCATATCATCTATCTCGGCTCAGAATTTATTAGCTCAAACTCTTCAACTAACTTTAATTGACGGCAAAAGTGCAAAAGATGCAGTTAGTGAAGGTATGGAAATAATGACTGAAGCTATTGAATAATTAAAAACTTTTCAGCACCTCTATATAAGAGGTGCTGTGATTTCTGTGAAAAAAAATAATATTGAAGGCTGGTTGTTTGTATCTCCATTAGTTATTTGGATTTCCCTTATTATTTTAGTTCCAATTTATATAGCATTCGAATTAAGTTTATTTAATGTCAAGATCATTGGTACATCAGGAAAATTTGTAGGTATTGATAACTACATAAAACTATTTGGTAAATCTAAATTTTTAAATGCTTCATTGAATAGTTTCTATTGGATAATTGGTAATGCAATCTGCCAGACATTTTTTGCATTCACTATTGCCTTAACTATTAATTATAAATTTCCTGGAAAAAAAATTATGGCAAATTGGATTATATTATCTTTTATAATTCCAACAGTAGTAGTTGTGGTAATTTGGAAATTAATGCTGAGTAGTAGTAGCGGTGTAATAAATTCAGTTTTAATTGATATCGGTTTGTTGGATGAAGCTACAGGCTTTTTTAGCTCGCCAAATAAAGCTTTTTTGAGTTTAGTTCTAATTAATTCATGGAGATGGAGTCCTTTTTTAGCATTAATTATTCTTTCTGGTCTAAATTCCATAAACAGAGAAATGTATGATGCATCTAAAGTTGATGGAGCTAATTTTGTTCAACAGTTCCTTTTCATTACATTTCCAAATCTTAAAAGTGTTCTTTTTGTTTTAGGTTTAGTTGGGACATTATTATCATTCAATATATTTGACATTATATGGTTGATCACAAAAGGCGGACCATCAAGTGCCACTACAACTTTACCATTATTAATTTATGAGACAGCATTTACCAAATTTAGAATCAGTCAGGCCGCAACCTTATCAATAATTACTAGTTTCTTATTATTATTATTTTCAATTATATTTATTAAATCTATGGCACCCAAAGAAGATGATTAAAGAAAATAATTTCAAACTTATATTTTTAAGCTTATCTTTATTTTTAATTATACTAATTTTTTTCTTTCCTTTTTTTTGGATAATTACATCGTCTTTTAAAAGTCCTGAAGAAATTATTGCTACATCTACAACAATTATTCCAAGAACTTTTACTTTGGAACATTATAATAAAATATTATTTAATTCAGATTTTTTTATATATTTAAAAAATAGTTTAATAGTTTCATTTTCCTCTATGATAATTTCAATTATTCTGTCTGTATCGGCAGCTTATGGCTTACATAAACTTAAATTTTATGGAAATAAATTTGTAGAATATTCGCTTCTAGTGACATATGCCTTTCCAGGAGTCATTTTATTAGTGCCTATTTATTTATTATTTGCAAAAGTAAATTTACTTAACAGTTATTTTGCTTTGATTATTGTTAATGTTTTATTTGCCACTCCATTTGCAGTTTGGATGTTAAAAGCTTTTTTTAAATTAATTCCTAATGAGATAGAGGAGGCGGCATATATTGATGGTGCATCAAGATATATTGTGATTTCTAGAATTATTGTTCCATTAGCTGCTCCAGGTATTGCAAGTGTATCAATTTTTTGTTTTATTATATCTTGGACTGAATATCTTTTTGCATCTATATTAATAAGTGGTGATAATTTAAAAACCTTACCTGTTGGTTTAGCTGGAATTGTAGGTCAATATCAAATTGATTGGGGTTTTTTATTATCTGGAGCTGTGCTTGCAAGTTTACCAGTGATATTATTATTCGTATTTATTGGAAAATATTTTGTATCAGGTCTAACTGAGGGTGCTATTAAATAATATTTAATCTTTTGATAATTGATTTAGTTATTTTTCGTAAATTTTTCCATTTATTACTATTGCATCTAAGTTACTATTATTAAAATATTCTACAGCTTCTTCTTCTGTTTCTAATATTGGTTCTCCATTGCCGTTCAAACTAGTATTAATTAAAACTGGTACATTTGTTATTTTGAAGAATTCAGTTAAAAGTTTGAAATATTGTGGATTCATATTTTCATTTATTGTTTGTACTCTTGCTGAATTATCAACATGAGTAACAGCTGGAATTTTATTTGGATTTTTTACATTACAAGTATAGAGCATAAATGGACTTTTAATGTTTAAGTCAAACCAGTTATCGCACTCATCTTCTAAAACTACAGGCGCAAAAGGTCTAAACCATTCTCTATTTTTAATATAAAAATTTAATAACTCACGATTATGATAATTTCTTGGATCAGCTAGTATACTTCTATTACCTAAGGCTCTGGGTCCAAATTCTGATTCACCAAAGAACCAACCAATAATTTTATTATTTGATATTAGTTTAGCAATATATTTATAATCAACTTCAATATTGTTATACTTTTTTCCTAAGTAACAAATCTCTTTATCACTATAATTATTTCTATTTTGATCAAATATATTATGACTAAGATAAAGAGCTGCTCCAATTGCAATTCCATCATCGCCACAGGCAGGAAAATGATGGACATTTTTATAATTTGTTTCATTAATTATTCTTGAATTAATATTACAATTTAAAAAAGATCCTCCAGATAAACATAAATTGTTGTTAATTTTATAATCAAAACTTTTGATTGACTTCAAAATACTTTCTTCAAAAAGTAATTGTATACTTGCAGCAAGATCCATAGATAGTTTAGAATTTATTTCACTTTTATCAAATTTTTCTTCTCTTCCAGACCATTCCTTCCATAAATCTTTAAAATAAACCCTATAATCAATTTTAGAAAATTGTTCAAAGAAACACTTGTTAATATATTCCTCTAATTTCTTTGTTAATACAGGTAATGGTTTACCGTAAGCTGCTAAACCCATTGTACTTCCTGCTTTTAAATAACCTGGTCCTAAACCTAAATTTTGAGTAAAAATAGTATAAGCAACTCCTATCATTAATCCTGGACACTCAATAACTTCTAATTTTTTTCCATTTCCAAAATAATACATACTATTTGATCTTATATCTCCATAACTTGAGTCTAGACTAAAACAAAGTGCCTTATCAAAATTACTAGTATAAAAAGAAGAGGCACAATGACAAAGGTGATGTGAAAAAATATAAGTATCAATTTTTTTATCGAATAATAGTCCTTCTGTTTTCATATAATCATTATCAAAAACAGCATGTATTGCATCTTTAATTTGTTTACCTTCATGAAAAATTTTTAGAGTATTATTTGATCTATCTAAATAATATTGAGATAGTGCTATTGCATCAACATCATTAATTCCATACCCTGTTTCATCGAACAAATAATTAATTACTTCAGGAGTCACTCCATGAAATTTTTTTATCCTAGTTACTCTTTCTGAGCTAATAGCACATAATAATTTTCCATCTTTAACCAAGCACGCAGATCCATCATGTGCAAAATTTAATCCCAGTACAATCATATTACTATTAAAAATATGTTTATTAACATATGATTTAATACCACAATATTTTATAAAATTGCTATTTTTAAATGATATTAATGTAAGAGTAATATTATTTAAATTCGTAATATTAATATTGTTAAATCAGATAGGAGTTAAAATGTCTGTAGCTAGAATAACCACAATAAATTTTAAAACTAAAGATGATGCTGATGAATCAATTAAAGATTATTCAGCAAAAGCACCAAGTGAATTTCCTGAAGCAGAACAATTACTACAAATTCGTGCAAGTGATACCACTGTAATGGCCATATCTTTATATGCTGATAACGAAGCAATGGAACGTGCTTCAGCTGCTAGAGCTAAAAGAATGGGTAATAATGAAAAAACTTTTGATGTTGTTGACACAAAGACTGGTGAAGTAACATTAAATCATAAAAATTAATATTGATGAGATATTAAAGGTTGATGCTGGGTTAATCTGTATGAGTCTTAGATGGTAAAAATCTTTTTTCATATATTAAGACTTAAAGAAATACCCAAATTATCTTGGAGCTCTCATTTAGAATACAATCTAAGGCCAAAAAAAATAACAATTTTTATTTAATTTTAGGACTTATACTATTTGGCATTGGTGAAGCTTTATTAATTACTGCAAATTTGGGAGTTTCACCTTGGTTTTATTACATCAGGGATTAGCATTTAAAACAGGTTACACAATTGGTATTACAACATTTTTTGTAAGTGTTGCGGTATTGTTACTTTGGTTTCCACTAAAACAAAAACCAGGCATTGGAACAATATTAAATGCTATTTTAATTTCTGTGATTTTGGATCTTTCATTAATCTATCTTCCTTATCCAAAAGATTTCTTATTTCAATTTTTACAAGTTTTAATTGGTATTTTCATAATAGGTATAGGAAGTGGTTTTTATTTAGCTGAAAATTTAGGACCTGGGCCAAGAGATGGACTGATGACTGGTTTAAATAAACAAACTAATTTTTCAATTTCATTTATCAGAACATTACTTGAACTATCTGCAGTGGGTATAGGATTTTTTTTAGGTGGAAAAGTTGGAATTGGAACATTGATATATGCAATAGGAATAGGTTTTTCAGTATCCTAAGGTTTGTTTTGCGTTGGTAAAATTTATAGCAAAAACTAAACTATTTTTTATTAATAATTTTTAATCTCTAACCATTAAATATTTTATTTTCTTATATTTTGATTTAATTATACTTAAAAATTAATAATGGATAAATTACTTCAAAGATCAAATGGAAAAATAGATATAGAATTATTAAATAATGATTTTTCAAAATTTTTTCAAAGTGGTTGTTGTAAAATCTTAAATCCAAAAAATTATAATGAATTTAAAGAATTAGTTTTAATTAATACAGCAGGAGGCATTACCTGTAATGATAATATTAAAATTGATGCTGTTATTAATAATTCTCAATTAAGTGTTTGTACACAAGCAGCAGAAAAAATTTATGCAGGAATTGGTGATCCTGCTAGAGTAGAAATAAATATTAAATTAAATAATTCAACTTTGTATTGGTTGCCCAAAGAGTTAATTTTATTTGATAATTCAAAATTAAGAAGAAATATAAATATTAATCTATCAAATAATTCTAATTTGATATTTTGTGAAACTACAATTTTTGGAAGAAAAGCAATGTCTGAAAAAATTAAAAATATTTCTTTTTCTGATCAATGGAAAATTTTCACTAATTCTTTCATAAAGCATTTTGAAGCAATTAATATAAAGGGATCAACCATTGATAATTTAAAAAATAATTATACATTTGATAATCAATCATCTTTATCAACAATTTTAATTTTTGGTGATATTATTCATCAACTAGAGTCTGAATTAAGAAAAGTTACAAAAAACTTAGAAAATCATTATTGTGAAATGACAAAATTTGATGAAAAGATTGTTATTAGGTGCTTAGCCGATGATAATTATGATTTAAAAAAAACACTAAATTTAATTATGAAAAATATAATAAATGATAAACTACCAAAAAGTTGGGATCTATAAATGAAATTAACGCCAAGAGAAAAAGATAAGTTGATGGTGAGTATGGCAGCTAATGTTGCCAGAAAACGTTTAGAGAGAGGTGTTAAGCTTAATTATCCAGAAGCTATAGCTTTAATAACAGATTTTGTCATAGAAGGTGCAAGAGATGGAAAAATGGTATCAGAATTAATGGAAACAGGTGCGCACGTAGTAAAAAAAGAAGATTGCATGGATGGTATTCCAGACATGATTTCTGAAGTTCAGGTAGAAGCAACATTTCCAGATGGAACAAAATTAGTAACAGTACATAAACCGATAAGATAATGAAACCTGGTGAAATAATAACAAAACAAAATAGTAACATTAATTTGAATGATGAAAGACAATCAATAACTTTAAAAGTTTCAAATAGTGGAGATCGGCCAATTCAGGTTGGTAGTCATTATCATTTTGCTGAAACAAATGAATATTTAAAATTTGATAGAGAAAAATCAAATGGTATGCGTTTAGACATACCCTCTGGTACTGCTGTTCGGTTTGAACCAGGTCAATCAAAAGATGTAGAATTAATTCCAATAACGGGAAATAGAAAGATATTTGGTTTTAATAAGAAAGTGATGGGTCAATTGTAATGAAAAAAATAAATAGAGATGCTTATGCTGATATGTATGGTCCAACAACTGGAGATAAAATTAGACTTGCTGACACTGAACTTTTTATTGAAGTAGAAAAAGATCTAACAACATACGGTGAAGAAGTAAAGTTTGGTGGAGGTAAAGTTATCCGAGACGGAATGGGTCAGTCTCAAGTATCCAGACAAGACGGTGCTGTGGATACTGTTATCACTAATTCTTTAATAGTAGATGTAAAAGGGATTTATAAAGCTGATATCGGAATCAAAGATGGCTTAATTAATGAAATTGGCAAAGCAGGAAATCCAGACACACAACCTAATGTAAATATTATTATTGGACCTGGAACAGAAATAATTGCTGGTGAGGGCAAAATTACAACAGCTGGAGGATTTGACAGTCATATACATTTTATTTGTCCACAGCAAATAGATGATGCACTTCATTCAGGTATTACAACTATGTTGGGAGGAGGAACTGGCCCTGCACATGGTACTTTAGCTACAACAGTTACACCTGGGCCATGGCATATAGAAAGAATGATACAATCAGCAGATGCTTTTTCTATGAACTTGGCTTTTGCTGGTAAAGGAAATAGTTCATTGCCTCAAGCACTTGAAGAACAAGTAATTGCTGGTGCAAGTTCACTAAAATTACATGAAGATTGGGGCACAACTCCAGCAGCTATAGATAATTGTTTAAATGTAGCTGATGATCATGACATTCAAGTCATGATTCATACTGATACATTAAATGAAAGTGGATTTGTCGAAAGTACAATTAAAGCAATTAATGGACGAACAATTCACGCTTTTCATACTGAAGGAGCCGGTGGGGGTCATGCACCGGATATAATAAAAGTATGTGGAGAACAGTATGTTATTCCGTCATCTACAAATCCAACAAGACCCTATACAGTTAATACAGTTGAAGAACATTTAGATATGCTAATGGTTTGCCATCACTTAGATAAATCAATACCCGAAGACGTTGCTTTTGCTGAAAGTCGAATTCGAAAGGAAACAATTGCAGCGGAAGATATACTGCATGACATGGGTGCTTTTTCAATTATTGCTTCTGATAGTCAGGCTATGGGTCGTGTTGGCGAGGTTATTATTAGAACATGGCAAACAGCACATAAAATGAAAGTTCAACGGGGACAATTAAAAGAAGAGCAGGGTGATAACGACAATTTAAGAGTTAAAAGATACATCGCTAAATATACAATTAATCCTGCAATTGCCCATGGTATTTCTGATCATATTGGAAGTATTGAAAAAAATAAACGTGCTGATATTGTTATTTGGGATACTGCCTTTTTTGGTGTTAAGCCTGAAATGGTTTTACAAGGTGGAAGTATTGCTTGCGCACAAATGGGTGATCCTAATGCATCTATACCAACACCACAACCAGTGTACTCAAGACCAATGTTTTCTTCATTTGGAAAATCATTAGAAAAATCTACTGTAACTTTTGTAAGTAAAGTTTCTTTAGATAAAAATTCATTTAAAAACTCTGGTGTAAGTAAATCTTTGTTAGCTGTTAAAAATATTAGAAAAATTTCTAAAAAAGATATGATGTTAAATGATTATTGTCCGAAAATAGAAGTGAATCCAGAAACTTATGAAGTTTTAGCAGATGGTGAATTAATTACTTGTGAGCCAGCTGAAACGCTACCTTTGGCTCAACGTTATTTTATGTACTAAAATGGATACTTCATTCAAAATTATTAATCACAATAATAATAAAGAAGTATTTGATGAAATTTCACTATCTTATGAAGAAAGATTTATTCGTAGGAAAAAACTTATAGCAAATAATGGTACTGAATTTTTAGTTAATCTTGAAGAAACCGTCAGTATTGATGAAAATCATTATTTTGAATTAGACAATGGAAAATTAATTAAAGTTATATCTAAAGAAGAAAATTTAATTGAAATAACGGGCGATAATTTAAAGCAAATCATATGGCACATAGGAAATAGACATCTGCCATGTCAAATTGAAGAAAACAGAATTCTTATTCAAGATGATGCTGTAATTCTTGATATGGTTCTAAAATTACACGGAAATGTAAAAAAAGTTTTTGAAAAATTTAAACCTGAAGGTGGTGCTTATGGTATGGGCAGAACACATAGCCACAAACATTAAAAATGAAAAAATTTAAAGATCCTCGTCAAATACTACAAGTATGGTTTTCATCTTCTTTTCCTATTGGTTCTTACGCATACTCTCATGGTTTAGAAGCTCTGATTGATAATAAAAAAATTAAAAATAATAATGATGTTAAAGAATTTTTAGATGCCCTTTTATTTTATGGAACATTAAGAAATGACTATATTTTTATGAAGTCTATTTACAAAGGTGAGGAAATTAATCAATTAATCTTAGCAAGTGCTTCTTCTAAAGAAAGGCAAATAGAAATGATAGATATGGGAAATTCTTTTCGTAAAATCATGAGAGATAGTTGGGAATTATCTTTGCCTGCAAAAACATCATTAATATATTGTTTAACAAAAGCTGGATTGCATTTTAATATTAAATTTGATGATTTAATTAAGTTTTATCTACAATCATTCATTTCTAATTTAATAAATGTATGTGTAAAACATATACCAATGTCTCAAAAAGATGGACAGAGTCTAAATGTTATTTTTATTAATCAAATTCAAGATTTTTTAAATCAATCAGATAAACTAACTCTTAAAGATATAGGTTCAACTTTTTTTATTGGTGATATTTATGCCATTAAGCATGAAAATTTAGACTCAAGGATTTATTTAACGTGAATAATATAAACGGACCTTTAAAAGTTGGCATAGGTGGTGGAATAGGGACTGGTAAAACTAGTTTAACAGAAGCCTTATGTCGTCATTTATCTAAAAAAGTTTCTATGGCAGTTATTTCAAATGATATTTATACAACTGAAGATGCGGAATATTTAATGAAAGCACAGGTTCTACCTATAGAAAGAATTAAAGGTGTAGAAACTGGTGGCTGTCCACATACTGCTATAAGAGAAGATTGCTCCATAAATTTACTTGCAGTAGATGAAATGAAAAAAAAATTTCCAGATTTAGACTTAATCCTTATTGAATCCGGTGGTGATAATTTAGCCGCAACTTTTAGTCCAGAGTTAGTTGATTTAACAATTTATATGATTGATGTAGCGCAAGGTGCAGACATACCTAGAAAAAAAGCACCAGCAATTAGGAAGTCTGATTTACTCGTCATTAATAAAGTTGACCTTGCTCCATATGTTAATGTTGATTTAGAGCAAATGAAACAAGATGTGAATGAAGCCAGAAATGGTTTACCTTATATTTTTGGTGAAATGAAAAATAATAACGGAATTGAAAAAATCTCTGACTTCTTAACTTCTCAAGGTGGATTATAACTATTCTACCTTTTGCAAAGAATACACTGTATCTGTACTATTAAATTTTGAATCAAATTCTTTTGATTTTGGGTCATCAAATAAAGCGTAAAATTTCTCTTCATCGGTTACATTACACATAATCATCACATGGCCATCTTTAACAAAAGCCATATCAAACGCATCAGTATATTTTGCAATATCATCTTTAAAAAAATTATATAATTCCATGTAATCATCTTTGGTAAAAGATCCTTTTGATACAACACATAAATTCATAATTATCTCCTAAAAAAAATATCCTCACCATTTTTCTTAATGGGAGGATAAATTTATACGTATCTCATTTTAGCTGCTTGTAAACCGCAATAGAGTCAAATCGTTCTAATTATTAAATAATACATTTTTGTTACAATTCAATTAAATCTTATAATGTTATTAAATTTAATTAGTTCTTATTAATAAAAGTTAATTTATTGGAACTTTTCATTACAAAACCTATATTTTATTTATGAAAATTTTAGATAATATATCTAATTTATTTAGCAAAAGCACAAATAAGTCAGGCGAAGAAGATTCTATTCCTGAAAATCTTCGAAGCAAGGAATTAGAATGGAAATTAGCTTTGCTTGTTAGAAATATAGATGATGTAGAGGATATTGATCTAAAATTTGTTAGTGTTTCCAAAATAGATGTAGGTAACAAAAAAGATTTATTTACATCCTATAGATTGGATTTCAATGGAAGAGAAAAGCTAAATAAATTCAAGAAAAAATATAAAAATATACTTCTTTAAAAAATATTTAACAAATATATTTTAATTAGATATAGTTATAAACATTTATAAAAATGAAATTTCTATTACTAACTATTTTTATATTTTTTAATACCTCTGCATTTTCATACGAAAAACCAATTGATAAGAAAGAATTAGTAAAACATTTTACAATTAAAGAAATTGAAAATATACAAATACCAGAAGAATGGTCTCTTGTTAAAGATATAAAATACTATGACGAAGTTATTCAAGATTATTATAAAGATCTTGGAAGTCCCAAAATTGTTAGAGAGCTTCAGGCAAATGAAGGTGATAAACAATGCTTTGATCATCTCAAAAAATTTGATTCAATCTTATATAAAACTAGCGATGAATTTTTTAAAATGGGAACCCAACTTGATTGGGATAGTTGTATTATGTATGCAAAATTTAGACAATTTTTTGGAAATACTCTTAACAAAATTCCTGATCGTAATACTGATTTATTAAAAAATTATCTTCTTTATTATTCTTCAACAGACTCTTTTAATCTACAGCAAGGAGATAATCATTATAGTTACTGGAAAATATTATCCATGCTTGCACAAATGTATGCAGTCGAAAAAAATCATTTAGGTTTATCAGATCAAGAAATAAAGATGATCAATGAATGGTTTATCTCTAGAGCAAATGTTGATTTAATGGATATTAAATCACAAGCCAAAAGGGGGAGATGCAAAATTCCAGAAGAATATGATGAAGAGGAAATTTTAAGAACTTCGACTGACGATTGTGGAACTATATCTAATGCACATACTGTTACAAGATTATTAATTGGTTTAATTACTAATAATCAAGAATTATTTGATAAAGGTATTATTGACTTAAAATATTTAATGACCTTCATTGATAAAGATGGTGTGTATGTTCCTTATGCCTACAGAGGAGGTTTGGCTATATCTTATTCAAAAAATTTTTTGTTTTATTTTAGTGTTTTTGCAGAAATATTTCATACTTTAAATATTAACTTCTATGAAATTACTATTCCATCTGGAATTAAAATAAAAGATGCTTTTGATTTCCATTATACAATTTGGGATGATGTTGTTCCTGAAGCAATCATTAAATATGCAAAATTAAATTTTGGCAACAAAACACATGATTGGACTGAACTTTTAAAGCCTAAAAATGAAAGAAAAACTGATGGATTAGGTATTTATTTACCAGGTTGGAAAGAAGCGATGATAAGGCAATCAATAAGATACGTTCAAACTTACAGAAAAGATATTTATAAAAATTTTGGCGATAAAGTTTATCGTAAAACACTTGGATATAGAGAGCAAACTCCTTTTGGATCCAATCATGCATTAAATTTACATGCTGTAATAAGAGCAAATGAAAGATATGAAGGAAACATAAGTAAAATTGAAAAAGAAAAAGAAATTGTTTCACTTAACCAAAAAAGATTAAAGGAAAATGCTAAAAAATTAAAAATGGAAAGACAGCTTCAACTTGAAGATCAAATGGAGAAATTTAATGAACTAATTTCTCTTTCAAAATATATAAAAAAAGATCAATTTTTAATTATTGATAATAATCAGCTTAATTTTATAAGTACACAAAATCCAATTATTAAAGACAATATAGAATTTGAAGTTAAGTCAGCAAGAATTAGGGGTCAATTGCAATACTTTAATCAAAATTTAAAATATTTTAACCCTGATAAATCAAATATTTTATATCATTTTGATAAACTTGAATTAAAAACAGCTTTCTTAAAAGATGGTGAAACTGAAGCAGTTGGGTTCTTTATAAGTGATCCACCATTTGATAAATATTTATTGGATATAAATACAAAAATAGTTGAAAAATGTGGAAGGTTAATAAAATCAAATAAATGGTTAGTTATATTAACTAAAACGAATGTTAATAATAAAAAAATTATAAACCAACAAAAATGTATGAGAAAAAATTATTTACAAGAAGGTGAGGAAATACAATTACTATATAAAATAATATCTAAATCTGCACTAACAGTTCAAAGTTACTTAGAAAATAATTTGTAATATATTATTCATATTTATCAGAATACAAGTAAGGTATTCCAATAACTAGAATGATATAAAAAACCATAAAGCCTGCAATGAGAGGTAATACTTCTCCAGCTGGTACTGTGCTAAACGGACCAATAACAAATCCATAAATTACAAAAAGAATATTTAAACCTACTAAATAATATCCACCACTTCTTTTCATTTTGTACAACATATAAATAGTGTAAGCGATTGCTAACTGAAACACGATACTTACAATAAAGTCTAAAGTGGAAAGTTGAACATTAAAATCTCCTACAGGTGGTTGCACACCTTGACCAGAAAAATACCCGTATGTAATTCGATAAGATGTATCAATAAAATCAAGAGATATAAGGATTAACATAATCCAATGTAATGGTTTAAATAATGTTTCTTTCATACTTTTTTTTAATATTTTTTTAGCGATTCTCTACTAATTTTTTTTCTCATTATCATGCTGATGATTAACAACATCAACAAGAATTGCTATAACAAGGTTTAAAATTGTTATTGAACAAATAGAGATAAAGGAAAAAAAATAAATCCATGACCACCAGTAAATTGCTTGCATCGGTAACATAACGTTCTCCCAACTAGATAAAGTCAAAACTTGAAATAAAGTTATAAGAGATATTCCTAAATCTGCCCATCTTTCTGGATCATCTTCTCCAAATAAAATAGAACCCATAGTTGCATATATATAAAGGATAATAAAAAGCAGAAGACTCACAAAAAAAACTCTTTTTATAGAAGCAAGAATTGCTTCTATAATTTTTTTTAATTCAGGAATAACAGATATTAATCGTAAAACTCTAAATATACGAAGAAGACGTAAAACTAGGAAACTAGAATTATTTGGAATTGGAATAAGCGATATTGCAACAATTATAGTATCAAATACATTCCAACCATCTTTTAAAAACTTTTTCTTTTCTTTTTCTCCAATAAAACGAATAAGTATTTCAATAACAAAGAAAACCGTTATCGCATAATCAAGTAAATGAATAGTGTTTAAAAATATAGGATCTAATTGATACGTAGTGGCACCTATAAGAATGGCATTTAAAATAATTATAACAACAACAGAAAATTGAAAAATACGATTGTCTTTCAACTTAGAAAAAAAATCTATCATATTAAATTAAATAGTTTTTAAATTATCTATTTTCCTATCCATCACAAAAAACCACAAAGGGGGTATTAAAGCCATTATTAACATAATGGAATAATTAGCAGGCATTTCAATTGCTTTTTCTTCTTGGGATAAAAGAGGATAGGGTTTTGAAGCACTTTGATGATGTTCTGCATGAAGACCTAAATTAAATGTCGACCAATTAGCAGAGATGTGACGACTGTTCCAGGAATGGAAATCTGTAAATCTTTCGTATCTTCCATTTTCTTTTTTTCTCTCTAACCCATAATGTTGAATATAATTTACTAACTCCAATAAGATTATTGAGACAAAAGAATGAAAAATAATAAAAACTAAACCGTTCGTACCAGCAATTAAATATCCAAATACTAAAAATAAAAATTCTAATACAAAGTAATGAATCATTCTATTTTGAAAACTGAAAGTATTTTGATTTTTTCTATCAAGAATATTTTTTTCAATTTTCCAGGAAGAAATTACGCTGTTAATTACACAGCGAATAAAATAAAAATAAAAATTTTCACCTCTTCTAGCTGTAGCAGGATCTTCTTTAGTAGCTACATTTAAATGATGACCATAAATATGTTCAATACGAAAATGTCCATAACAACATAAAATTAATAAAAAAACTCCAATGCATCTCATAAACTTATTTTTTCGATGAATTAGTTCGTGTGCAGTTGTAATGCCAATAGAACCACCAGACATACCTACAGCTGCGCCTAAAGAAGCAGCGGTTAATAAAGTGATAGTTGAATCGGAAACAACAATTAAACCAAATATAATTAAAAATAAAATACAGGGGAGCACAATTAAAATAGAAAAATTGTGAAACACACTTTCATTTAGCTCAACATCATCTTTACTTAAGTAAGGTAATACAAGATCGATAATTGGAACTAACACAAAAACCCAAATAAAAGGCGAAATTGACCAAGAAGGATTAATAATTAATCCTAATGAACTGGCAAAGATTAATATTAGTGGTGTTACAAGATAAAAGATCATCAAAATTATTTATATATTATTAAATAATTATATATTATTTTTTTTTCTAAACTAATACCTAAATTATTTAAGAAAATTTTTATGAATAATAACATTAAAGGTCTCATTTTAATTATTGTTGGAATGCTGTTCATAATTACCCAAGATGTTTTAATTAAATACACTATTCATGATGTTTCTTTAATGCAGATTCTAGTATTTAGAGGAGGTGTTGGTCTATTAGTATTATACTTATATGTGATTTACACTAAACAGCCAATTTTCTTTGGATCGGCATATCCCTATATAGCAATTTTCAGAGGTTTAACATTCTTCTTTGGTTTTACCCTTTTTTTTATTTCTTTAAGTCAAATTACTTTAGCAGAAGCAACAAGTTTATTTTTTGTAAGTCCATTTTTTGTTACTATTTTTTCCTATTTTATTCTGAATATTAAAATTGGGTTAAATAGAATATTTTCAATCTTTGTTGGTTTCAGTGGCACTCTTTTAATTATTAAACCAGAATTTGATGAGATAAATATTTATATGTTATTTCCAATAATTGCTGCTTCTACCTATGCATTGTCAATGACATTAGCAAAAAAAACTTCAATTCAAGATAATTTATTTCAACAAACCTCTCACATTTATATGGGTGCTTTTATTGGAGGAGGTTTAATGAGCATTTTACTTCACAACTCAAATTTTAATTTATTAATATTTTCTATTCTCAGTAATCCATGGATACTAAATGATTTTCTTATAATTGGATTAGTACTTGTTATTTCCATAACTGGAAGTCTTGGAATATTTTTTTTAATTGCTGCTTACAGAGTTGGATCGCCACTAGTGAATAGTATAACTGAATATGTACATCTAATTTTTGCAATAATAATCGGTATTATAATTTTTTCTGAAGTGCCAGATATAAACTCAATTATTGGAATTTTTCTTATTATTGCAAGCGGTATCTTTGTTGTATTTAGAGAAAATAAGCGCGAAGAGTTAGTAGTTGCTGAAACTACACTTAGAACTTAAGTTAAAATAAGTGGGGCAAAACTCCCTCAGTGGAGAGGGCTTTATACCCCATAACAATATAGTGTATTATTTGTTTTTAATCTACTCGACTAAGAAAACTAATTCTTGGCTGTCTAGATCGACTCCTGCATCAGTTCTCAGTTTTGCTAATTCTGGATCTTGCATAGCTTCTTGCATTTTTTCCATCGATTCAATCTCTAAAACTTGATAAATTTTAGTTTCATCATCTTTAGGATGGCCATATGCTAAAACTTTTATTCCATATTTTTCTCTATGAGTATCAACACTGAGAAAAAGATTTTTCCATTTTTCATAACCTTCTTTTAATTTAACATTCATAATAATTTTCATAATACGTCCTTTTTTCTATTCTTTTTAGTTTAAAATAGTTGCCTATAGTTAATTACTTATATTTATTTAAGATGCTTCTATAATTACTAATATTTAACAAGGTATTTATTATTTAAAATAAAGACCTATTTACTATTTATGAGACAATTTATAGTCGAATGTTGGGATAGTGTTATGAGTCATGATTTTAATCCATTAAAGCACATTCCCGACCTGCAAGTAAGACACATGGTATTGCAAATATTAGCTTGGATGTGGTGCATCGCATTCAGTCTTTATGTAGGATCATGGTATGTAATGGGAGTAACTTTTGCTGCACATTTTCTTTTAATTGCAGCCATTGCTATCACTATTGCTACTTTTAAAATATCTGAGAATGTTTATAAATTTAGAGAAGGTTACCATTCAGCGAATAGAGCATGAGGTAGCGTTATTTACAGAGATAAATATGGCAATCCCTATAAAGTTGAACTGCCAAAAAATGATCCAGGTGGAGAACACGATTAATTTTTTAAAATAACTACCAAGTCTGACTTGATAGTTGCACAATTAAAATTATTTTAAGATTATTGGGAATTAATTTATGAATATTAGATTTAATATAAAGATTATATTTTGTTTATTGACTGCAAAATTTGTATTTGCAGAAGTTATAGATGTCAATAATGAAGAAATGATAAAATTATCAAATGTTAATATTCCAATAGTAGATGTAAGAAGAAGTTCAGAATGGGATCAAACAGGCGTTATTCCTAATAGTATTTTACTAACTTTCTTTGATGAAGAGGGGAATTATAATTTTGATGAATGGTACGAAAAATTACAACTAGAAATAAATGTAACTGGTCCAATAATATTAATTTGCAGATCGGGATATAGATCTAAAATTGTTGCAAATATGATGGATAAAGAACTTAACACTACTATTTACAATGCACAAAGTGGCATGAACTCTTGGATTAGTGAAAAATTAATAACAGTTGAGCCTCAAACTAACTAGAAAATGGGTCAGCGATAGGCCTTACCACTCACCCAGTTGACCTATACGCTAATTAACTATCAGAGTCTTTAACAATCTCCTTATAAATTTTAAGTTTTTACAAATGCATTAAAAGAAAAACATCTTCGCTCGCCATCTTTACGAAAAGGATGAACATCATGCATTAAAAAAGCAGGAAATATATACATATCACCGACACGAGGTTTAAAGGTAATACGATGCTTTACCAAAGGAGGACTATTGCGTGGCATGGAGACACGACCATCAAAAAAAGAAAGTCTTCCAGCAAAAGCAATCTCTTTGTTATATTTAATAGAATTTGGAACTTTAAGATAACAAACTCCACTAACATTCCCTCTATGAATATGTGGTGGGTTAAAATCACCAGCAAATTGTCTAACAATCCACGCGCGATCAATTTTTATGGAGGAGGGCTTAACTTGAATGACGTTTTTGTAATAAGATTCAATAATGCGGTTAAGTTGTTTTTCTAAACCGCTAGTAAAAAGAAAATCTTTTGTTAAGCGAAATTGTTGTTGAACATTTCCCACTAATCTATGTGAGTGATCCAATACTTTACTTTTGTGTTTATTTTCAATTATTTTATTTGCAAATGAATTAACTTTACCAATCATTGTATGTGATAAATTATATTTACCTATTGTTGGTCCAAAGGGCTTATAGTAAGTTTCTTTCATAGAATATGTTTTTTATTAATGAATTTTAATTGGTAAATATATTTTTTGTGTTAATTAATTATATAATAATACTTTTTTAAAGTCCAAAAAATTCTATTTTATGAGAATCAGATAAGAATCTAAATTTTATTAAAAATTATTATTAATATTTGTTTAATATTAATTTAATAAAATGTTTTATTGTAAAATTATGATTAAATATTTTTTATCAACACTTTTATTATTATCTTTTAGCTGCAATGCTATAGAAATAATATCTCCAGCATTTAATGATGGAGAAAGTATACCAAAAAAGTATGCATGTGAGAAAAGAGGTGGTGAGAATATATCTATTCCAATAAATATTTCTAATGTCCCTGAAAATGCTAAATCAATTGTATTAATAATGGATGACCCAGATGCAATGAGCCTGGCAGGTAAAATTTGGGTTCATTGGGTATTATTTGATATCCCAACTGACGTAAACGAATTGCCAGCAATGAAAGATGGAAAAATTGATATCGGCAAGAGTGGTCAAAACAGCAATTATAAAGAAAATTATGATGGACCATGTCCCCCGCACGGAATGCATGTATATAATATTAAAGCTTATGCTCTAAATATAGAAATAAAAGAAAGCTTTGGAGCATTACCACAAATTGAATTTGAAAAAAAATATAACGATTCAATACTCAGTTCTTCAGTTTTATCTGGAAAATATGCCATCTTACATATTTTAAAAAAATAGTTTTTAATTAAATTTAAATAAATTTATCCAGTTCTATGATAGGCCTCTTCAAAGATCTCACCTTTAGGTTTTTTTAATTTATATTGATTATTTTTTAATTCATGTATGCAGTTATCAATTATACTTTTGGGGTGACTTAGAAACCATCTGTTCTTAGCAACGGGTATAACTCTAGACATTTCTGGAGCAAAAAAAGTTCTAATATCATATCCACCCTCTAAAATAGTTTTATAAAACTGACCGCCGTTAGCAGTGAAATTTGAAGGTGTATAATAATCAAACTCATGCTTTGAGCTATTTTCTGGTTTAAATAGATTGGTTATAAGTTGATTATCTTTAACTATTTCAAATCCGTATAATTTTTGTTCAAACTGTTCATAATCTTGTTCATCAACGTTATTGAGAGAAACTACAACACTTCTCAATAAAACATGATGTTTCAATTCATAATTCTCAATATTTGTAATAAATTCATATTTTATATTATGACCTGATGGTTCTATAATAATTAGCTGTGCACCACATATAATTACATCTTCATCATCATCAAATTCAACTAACGGATAATAAAGATAGGCTCTTTCAGTCCATTCTTCATGAGATTCAATCTCTTTGAATTCATTTTGGATATTAAGTTGATCAATTAAAAGTTCTTTAGGAGATAAAACTCTAAATTTCATTGGATATAAATCACTTTCATACCATTCAGTTGAAAAAGAAGTTGTGGCACCAAGAAGGAGTAAAATAATGAAAAATAAACTAATTATGAAAGTTACAATTCTTATTATTAGTGCCACATTTAACAATTAGTGAATGATAATGATAATTTCATGTTTGAAATAAGGTAAAAATTTGAATTTTATTAAATATCGATGATCACAGAGTTAATAATATTTGGTTTAATTCCTTACTACATAACTAAAATAACAATCAAATTACTCATTAAAATATTCAAAAAAATATCATATGTGTTAAAATAACTATGTCCTGATTTAGATACTCTAATTGCTGGGACTCAAAACAAAACGCTAAAGGAGATATAATGTTCAACTTTAAATTATATTTTGCTAAATCTATTAAAGATTTTATTAATCAACGAGAAAAAAAAGAAGGTATTAAAAATACTTTTTTTAAAAAAGTAGATAAAAACTTTCTAGAACTATCAAGAGAAGAACAGCTTGAAAGATTAATAAAAATTCTAGAAGAACAAGGTTTTAAACTGAAGAAATAATTATGATAAGAGAGGCATACATGCCTCTCATAAAATTTGATAAAATGATTAATAATTGAGGTAACATTAAGAACAAATCTTAATACAAACATAATTTGAACAACAAATCGTTAAAATTGAAAATTAAAAATGTTTTATGGAGTCCTTATCAAGAGTTATATTATTTTTAACATCTTATTTTATCGTTTTAGCTTTATCTTTTAGTATCAATATAGAATTTGAATATCTACAAAGCGGATTATTCTTATTTATTTCTATAATTATAGCATCATGGCTCTATTATTTACATTTTAAGAAAAAAGAAGCTCCAGAATTTCAAAAAGAAGTTTTGTATGTTATGTTTTTTCTCTGTCTTGTGACATCTACCTGGTCATTTAAATTAAATTATTTTCATTTGTATGATTAATAACTTCTGGTTTTATTTCTTAATTACACCTGTTGTAATCTCTATTATAGCTCTAAACTCTTTGTTTGTTCATAAAAGTCCAAGTACACCAGTATTTGAAAATGCTTTAGAATATTGTCAAAGCGTAGATAATAATTTTGTTTATAGTGATCAAGGAACTGCACAAGATATCTGTATAGATGAATATATGAATGCACCTTGGGTGTTAGAGTTAGTTATAAAAATTTTCTTACTTTTTGGTTTTTTATTTATTGTACCACTAATTCTATATATAAAATCTAAAAATAGTTAGATTGTTATTTGATTTATTTAAAATATAAATAAAAATAAATATTTATGGCAAAAAAAAAATCACTTTATATTACCGGTCAAAATGAATCTTTTGAGCTTAGTCGAAGCAAGGTTGATTTATTTTTACAATGTCCACGTTGTTTTTATATTGATCGATCAGAAAAATATCGCATAGCCCGTCCATCAGGACCAATGTCATATATTCCAACAGCTTTGGATAAATTACTTAAAAATGAATTTGATAAATACAGAAAAACACAAACTATTCACCCATACTGTAAAGAGCATGGTATAGATTTAATTCCTTATCAGCATGATAAAATTGAAGATTGGCAAAATAACCGTAAAGGAATAAAGTATCACGATACTAATACTAATTTTCTATTATACGGCGCAATAGATGATTGTTGGACTGACAATAATGGTAAAATTTTTATTGCTGATTATAAAAGTACAACAGTATCATATGATAAAAAAACAAATGAACCTCTAGATGCCTCATTAGATGAGAAAGGGGCTCCTCATAAATATTGGTATAAGAAACAAGTTGAATTTTATCAATGGCTGTTTAATAAAAATGGCTTTGATGTTTCTACAACAGCCTATTTTGTATTTTGCAGTGCATATTACAAAAATATAGAAAACTTTAATGAAGAGTTAAAATTTAAAATTGATATTTTATCCTATGAAGGAGACTATTCTTGGGTTGATAAAACAATTTTAAATATTAAAAAAACATTAGATAATCATAAAATTCCAGATCAAAATCCAAACTGCAAACATTGTATATACCGTAAATCAGGTATATGATACAAATTAATAATCTAAGACGATGTACTTTTTACTTTTTGACAAATAATAAAATTTGAAAAGTGAAATGTTAAACTTAATTAATAGCCAACAAATCTTTTCAACATTACAGATGAATAAATATTAAAACATGATTGTTGAATAATTTCTTAAATGATATTCTTATAAATAATAAAGAATGAAACTTACAGATAATGAAAAAAGAGATATAGTAAAATTACTTGAAGAAGGAAAAGATTTACCAGAAAAATATAGATTTCTTTTATTTGGAGAAAAAAGACAAGTAGAGATTACCTGGAATAATAAAGTAAATGAAATTTCAAATTTATCACTTCCATTTCAGATCATTGAACAAGTAGACGAACCAAGAGATGAAAATATAAAATTTCTTCAAGGTTCTTTTGATTTTGTATCAGGAAGACAAAATGCTGGTTGGTCTAATAAATTAATTTGGGGTGATAATAAATATATTTTATCTTCAATTAAAAATGGCCCTATGAGAAATGAGATTGAAAGTGAGGGAGGAGTTAAACTTATATACATTGATCCTCCTTTTAGTGTTGGTCAAGATTATACAATCGATGTAGCAATTGGAGATGGAGAAATATTTAATAAAGAGCCATCTGTAATAGAAAATTTTGCATACAGAAATACCTGGAATAGAGAAGGAAATAGTTTTTTACAAATGCTGTATGAAAGACTTTATTTAATGAAAGAATTATTAAGAGATGATGGTGTATTAGTATTGAGAATAGATTTTCATTGGGGACATTATGTAAAAGGTATATTGGACGAAATATTTGGTTTTAATAATTTCAGAAATGAAATTGTAATTAATAGAACAAAAAAAAATGTAACTAAAAATACAAAACAATTAGCATTACTATCAGGTGTAGAATCATTATATGTCTACTCAAAATCTGAAGAGTTTTTTTATTTAAATACAGAATATGAATTAGACAAAAAAAGAGAGAGTTATTGGAGAGCAACAGATGATTCTGCTGGAGTTTCTGGTTCTCCAAGCAGAATTGTGGAAGGTAAAACTTTTTATGCAAGAAAAGGTTGTCATTTCAAGTTTAGTCAAGAAAGAATGGATGAACTATATAAACAAGGAAAACTAAGAATTAATAGTAAAACAAATAAAGTCCAATATTTAGTAGAAGCTTCATCAACAGGAACTATTGATACTAATTGGACAGATATTCCAGGTTATTCATTTTCAACTGGTTACCCAACTGAAAATTCAACACAACTTTTAGAAAGGGTAATCAAGGCATGCACTAATGAAAATGATATTGTGTGTGATTTTTTTAATGGAAGTGGAACAACTGCAAATGTTTGTGAAAATTTAAATAGAAAATGGCTAGTTACTGATATTGGTAAATTTTCAATACATGTAACAAAGAAAAGATTAATTACCACCCAAAGAAAATTAAAAAAAGATGGAAAAAATTGGAGAGCATTTGAATTATTAAATTTAGGTAAATATCAAAGACAATATTATATTTACGATGGATTAACTGAAAGAGATGAAATTAAACTATTACATAAAAAAAGAAAAGAACAAGAATTTGAGAAATTAATTTTAGATGCATACAAAGCCGAAAAAATAAGTGGTTTTTTAACTATAAAAGGTAAAAAAGGAAGTACTCTTGTTTCTTTGGGTCCAATTAACCAGAGTCTTTCTAGACATCATGTTGAAGAAGTAATTAAAGAATGTTTAAAAAATAATATCACTAGCGTTGATATATTGGGTTTTGAATATGAAATGGGACTTTTTCCCTCCGTTCAAGAAGAGGCAAAATCACAAGGACTTAGATTGAATTATAAACAAATTCCAATGGACATTTTTGATGTTGAAGCAGTTAAAAAAGGGAAAGTTGTTTTTTTTGAAGTTGCGGCAATTGAATTTAGGCCAATAATAAAAAAAAATCTTTTATCAATTGAATTAACAGATTTTGCAGTTTTTTATAATGAAAATAATTTAGGAATTGATGAGGAACTTAAAAATGGAAGTAGCAAAATTATTGCTGAAGCAGGGAATATTATAAGGGTTGCTAAAAGTAAAGAGGGTGTAATAAAAAGAGATATATTAACAAAAAATTGGTATGATTGGATTGATTATTGGTCAGTAGACTTTGATTTTGAATCAAAACCAGAAATAATAAAGTTTAAGAAAGATGAAAAAATTGAAGAAGTTTGGACTGGAAATTATATTTTTGAAAATGAATGGCAATCATTTAGAACAAAAAAAAATCAAAAAATAGATCTTATATCTTCAAAAATAGAAATAAAAAAAGATAAAACTAAAGTTGCTGTAAAGGTGGTTGATATTTTTGGAAATGATACAATGAAAGTAATGGAGGTTAAAATTTAATCATGCCACAAGCGATACCCTCATATGTAAATTCTATAGGAAAAATCGAAATAGATATATCAACTGATCTTTCAAGAAAATATGGAAAGAAAAATATTTTGAATATAATCTGTTTAGGAAAAATAATTGATAATGGAACAGTATTTTATGTATTAGAAAAAAATGAAATTAATTCAGATATAAAAAATTTACCTAAAAGTCAAAAAGGTATACCTTTTGTATATTTAGATTTTAAATCCAATAATCAAAAACTTTATCCAAATTATCACGAACTTCAATTTCTTATAGATGGCAAATATAAATCTTTGATGGAATTTACATTATCTAAAAATAATAATGATTATTATACAGTTGACATAGATTATGTTTTTAAAAGTTCAAATGGATGGAAGGGATTTGAATTTACAACATTTTATATGCCATTTAAAAACAAGCATGAGGCAGAAAGATTAATTTCAAAAATTAATCGAAGACCTTCTTGGAAAGGTATTTATGGAGCAAGGTCTTTACGGAGAATTGTAAAAGACTGTGAAGATTTAAATATTGATTTGTATATGGTGTGTGCAAACACATTAAAAAAAGTTGGTTCAAAATTAGATTTAACTGGTAATTGTTATGTTTTTAAACTTAGTATTGAACAAATAAATAAATTAGAGAAAGGACAACCGCCTACAAATGGAATTTTATGTTCTTTTAAAAAATTTATTGAGGTAATTGAAAATGGGTTTAAATAAAAATTTTCCAAAATCTCCGTTTAATATAATCAACCCTGACGTGAGATGGTTTCCAGGAGATGAAAGTTTAGGAGACAGAGCTAGAGAAAAACTCTTAGCGCCACTAGTAACTAAAATTCGAAAAGAAGTATTTGAATGGAGAAAAAAAAATTACCCAAATGTATCAAGTACATCAAAATCTTTATTGGAATATTGGTTTAAGACACCTCACAAAAATGACTTTAACTATTATTTTGCCCAAAGAGAATCAGTAGAAACAATTATTTATTTATATGAAGTCGCACAAATTGTAAATCCAACTGATTTAATAAAATATGATTCATCCGGAGTCATTCTTCCATCAATGTTTGAGGAGCAATGGTTAAGATTAATAATAAAACAAGCAACAGGTACAGGAAAAACGAAAGTTTTATCATTATTACTAGCGTGGTGTTATTTTAACAAACAATATGAAAATGACTCTAAATTATCAAAAAACTTTTTAATAATTGCACCTAATACAATTGTGCTTGATAGATTGAAAGCTGATTTTGATGATTTAAAAATATTTAATCAAGACCCAATTATTCCATCAAATAATTATGATAATAAATTATGGAAAAATGATTTTAAAGTTAAAGTATATATTCAAGATGATATTTATAATCTATCTAGTGAAGGAAACATTTTTCTAACAAATATTCAAAGATTTTCAGAAAGAAAGAAAAAATTAAAAAATAATAGTGATCTAAAAGATTATTTTTTAGGAGAAAAACCAAAAGCTAAAACAATAGATAATAAAGTTTTTGTAAAATATATTGTTAATCAATTAGACGACATAGTGGTTTTAAATGATGAAGCGCACCATATTCATGATTCATCGATGCAATGGGCAAAAACTATTGAAAATATAAATAATAATTTAATTCAAAAAGGAAAAAAAATCAGTATCCAAATTGATGTAACAGCTACTCCGAAACACCAAAATGGAGATATTTTTATACAAACTGTTTCGGATTATCCTCTTGTAGAAGCAATTGCTCAAGAGGTAGTTAAAAAACCAGTTCTTCCTGATGAAGCAAGTAGAGGAAAATTAAGTGAAAAAACTTCAACAAAATTTTCTGAGAGATTTAGAGATTATATAAATTTAGGCGTAACAGTTTGGCAACAAGACTTTGAAAAACATTCTAAACTTGGAAAAAAAGCATTACTTTTTGTAATGGTTGATGACACAAAAAATTGTGATGATGTTAAACAATATTTAGAAAATAATTTTCCATTACTAAAAAATAGTACATTCGTTATTCATACTAACAAAGAAGGGAGAATTGAAGAGGGCGTTTCATCAAAAAGTCAAAAAGAACTGAAAGAGTTAAGAGATTTATCTAACAAAGTTGACTCTAACCAAAACAGCATTAAAGCTATTGTATCTGTGTTAATGCTTAAAGAAGGCTGGGATGTAAAAAACGTAACAACAGTAGTTGGTCTTAGACCTTATTCTGCCAAATCAAATATTCTTCCTGAACAAACATTGGGACGAGGGTTGAGAAGAATGTATTTTGGAGAAAGTCTTTCAGAAGAATTGAATGTAGTTGGCACTGATGCATTTTTAGATTTTGTAGAAAGTATTAAATCAGAAGGAGTTGTTCTAGAGAAAAGATCAATGGGGAATACTTCTGAATCATCAGGTCCGACAATTATTGAGGTAGATAGAACTAAGGATTTAGATAAATTAGATTTGCAAATACCTGTATTAACTCCACGTATTCAAAGAAATTATAACAATCTTAGTGAATTAAATCCTAAAAACTTTAATTTTGAATCTTTAAAATTAAAAGAATTTACAGAAGATGACCAGAAAAATTTTGTATTTAGATATATGTTAGAAGGTGAAGTTGCTTATGAAATTAAAGTAAGTGATGAATTAATGATAAACTCATCATCTATTGTATCTTTTTTTACAAAATCAATCATGAGTGAAATGAGATTATTTGGCGGACAAGATATTTTATATGAAAAAGTTAAATTTTTTATGCAAAATATTCTTTTTGAAAAAAAAGTTGATTTAGATAATCCTAATGTAGCAAGAAATCTTAGTGAAACTGAAGTAAGAAGATCGATAATTGAAACTTTTAAAGAATATATAAATAAGTTAACTGTTAAAGATACTGGAACTACAGAAATAGTAGATTATATCAAAGTTGGGCAAACAAAAACTTTTAGCGTACCAAGAACAAACGAATATTTGCCAGCAAAAAAATCGGTATTCAATAAAATTGTCGGTGATTCAAATTTTGAATTAAGATTTGCAGAATTTTTAGATGCAACTACTGATGTGAGATCATTTGTTAAAAATTTTAAGCAATTAAATTTTAAAATTAGTTATATAAAAAACGATGGCAGTATCGGAAACTATTTTCCTGATTTTACTATAAAACTTACTGATGGAAGCATGTGGGTTGTAGAAACAAAAGGAGCAGAAAATATTGATGATCCTAGAAAAATTGAAAGATTAAAAACTTGGTGTGAAGATGCATCTGAAACTACTGGCAGAATTTGGGATTATTTATATGTTAAAGAGGAAATATGGAATAAAATAAAAATAACTCCAAACTCATTTAAAGAGATAATAACAGTCTTCAAAAAATAAAATACTAAGAGAAATTATGGACGACAATGAAAAATTAAAAGATCTTAAAAGTTTATATGAGTACTTTTACAAAAACTTTGATAAAATAACTAAGCCCAGAAGTTTACCAGAAAAATAAATATATTGATTAAAATCAATCTAAAAGTTCATTAAGAGGGTTTTCAATATCAGTTAAAGTGTCATTTGCTTCTTTTGATAAGCGTTGAATTTTTTGAGTCATAGTAATTAAGCGTTGTTTATCTTCTATAGAATGTATTTTTTTACCCTTTTTTTCTTCTATTATTTCTTTGTGTATTTCAGTTTGAAAATATTCAACAAAGACAAGGGTATTTCTCGATATTTGAGCTAATTTTGAATACTTTCCTTTAAATTGTCTACGCATTTCATATTCTTCTTTAACATTTTGATATTGTTTTCTTTTTTTATACCATCCTTCATTAGCCGCTTTCTTACGTAACGTAGATAAAGTTAAACTAAATTCTTTTGCAACAAGATCGAGAGTAGGGAAGATGTGTTCATTCTTATCTTGATACCCTTTTATGTATTGATGTCGTGCAATATTAAAAGATTCTGATTTTTTATTCATCATTACTTCATAAAAAAACTCTTTCTGATTCTTAATATGAGAAAAAATTTAATCGTGTACAAAAATTTAATAACGTTAATAAAAATTATTTAATATTTTTTATTAATAAATTTTTAAATTCTTCAACAGCAACTGTAGCAGGTTTATGAATGGCAAAATCAAATTGATCTTGATTACTTGATGGCTCCAGATTTAATTCAATTGTTGGTTTGCGCATATCTTTAAACATCGAAACGAAACCGGCAGCAGGGTAGACTTGTCCTGAAGTGCCTATAGAAACAAATAGACTGGATTGCTCAGCTAAGTCATGAATTTCATCCATTTGCATGGGCATTTCACCAAACCATACAATGTGAGGTCTCATTTGAGAGCCGCATTTAGGGCATTTATGGGTCTCATTTAGGTCCTCTAGCCATTCAAATACATGATTATCATTCATGATACATCGCGCTTTATTTAGTTCACCGTGCATGTGAATTATTGATGATGATCCTCCAATCTCATGTAAATTATCGATATTTTGTGTAACTATATGAATTTTATATGTTTTTTCTAATTCATGAAGAAGAATATGGGCTCTATTTGGCTTAATTCCTGAATTTAGTTCTTTTCGACGTTTATTATAAAAATCATAGACAAGAGTAGGGTTTCTATAGAATCCTTCGGGACTAGCAACATCCTCAATCCTATGATTGTTCCAAAGCCCATCAGAGTCTCTGAATGTTTCAATCCCAGACTCTTTACTTATACCGGCACCCGTTAATACAAAGATCTGGGAATCAGCTGAAACCTGCGGTAATTGTTCCATTTTATACACTATATACAGTATTTTATTACACGTGAAAATCTATATCTAGTTTGTAATATTAGAAATAGAATTAAATAATGTATATAAATTATTGATTTATAGTTATAATATTTATCACTTGACTATTATTTACGATAACTGTAATTATCGTAATATATAATATGGTTAAAATATCACTAAATGAAAACGTAAGTAAGCTAAAGGAAAAATCCAAAGCTAAAAATACTCAGGATAAATATCAAGGAGATTGGTTAAAGTTTATAGATTATTGCAAAAATAAATACAATTGCAGTCCTTTAGATGTTGATGATTTAGAAAGTGCATACGCGTTAACTGCTAATTATATGGATTGGCTTCATGAAGATCCAGAAGCAAAAATATTAAAGGGCACAAGCAATATTCCTGGAAGGGAAAAATTAAATAATAACCCCTACTCTTCATCTGCTTATAAAGCCTCGACTATACAAAGAATTTTAGCCTCTATAACTTATAAATATAGAGTTAATGGTTTTCAATTTGATAGAAAAAATCCAAACATCTCAGAAACAATAAGTGCAATTGTAAGAGATGAAAAAAATAACAAATCTGGCCAAGCAAAAGAGCTTTTGAAAGTGGATATTGAAAAAATAATTAATAAAATTCCAGATAATAATGATGATTTTAGAAACATAAGAGATAAAGCTCTAATATTAATTGGTTTTTATAGTTTTTGCAGAAGATCAGAGTTGTTAGGCATGAAATATGAACATTTAAATTTTGAAGATGATGGAGTTCAGGTTTTAATTCCTTTCTCTAAAACTGATCAAAAAGGTGAAGGTAGAATGATCTATTTACCTAAAAATAACTCACCTTATTGTCCCGTATCTGCGTTAAAGAATTGGTTAGAGGTAGCATTAATTGATTCAGGCCCACTCTTTTATAAAATTAACAAAGCTAACAATATAGAAAAATATATTCTTAATAATAAAAATCAAAAAGTAAGTTTAACTGACACAAGTTTTGTTTTAATTTTAAAGAAAAGAGCTGAAAACGCAGGAATAGAAAATTGTGATAAAATTTCTGGTCATAGCCTAAGAATAGGTTCAATTACTCAAGCTAGAATGAATGGAGTACCCACTCATGAAATTATGGCTCAAAGCGGTCATAAGACAACACAGATGATAGATAGATATACAAAGCTAACTAATATTAAAGAAACAAGTGCAGCAAAGAAATTATAAACTAATAGAATGAAATTGCTGCTGCAATTAAAACTATTACTAACAGGCCTCTTCCACTCATTGTTGCTATTTTCATGATAGTTTTATTCGGTGGTAAATTATTTTTAGAAGAATTAAAAACATGAAAATTTACAAGAGCAGATAGACCTAAAAGAAAACCTGCTGCAATTATTTTTATTGTAAATGCACTATTAATAATAAAGCCTCCATATAAATTAATTGAAAGAATAATTCCTGATATCCATAAGATAACAAGAGATATAAAACCTATGTAACCAAGTAATTTTAATATCTTTGCTGTATTTAAATCAGGTATTTGATTTGCCTTAGCATAAACAGATTGTATTACGCCACCACCAACCAAAACACCGCCTGAAAAAACTATTGCAAGGTAATGTATGAATTTTAGTATAATTATTGTTGTCATTAAATTTTAATATTAACTTATTATTTTTATAGTATTATAATTATGTATGAAAATAAAAAAAGGAGATAAATTAGAAGAAATTACCTTACCCCGGCATGATGGTAATCAATTTAATTTATCAGATACTAAAGGAAAAAAAGTTTTATTAACTTTTTATAGAGTTGCTGGATGCACTTTTTGTAATTTAAGACTACTTGAGTTTAATAAAAGATTTAATGAATTTGGTCCAAATTTCACCCACGTAGGAATTTTTCACTCAAATGTTAATCTTTTGAAATCAAATATGAAGAAGCACGGCCCTATTCCATTTACAGTTTTAGCTGATGAAAAATTTAAATATTTTCAAAAATATTCAATAGAGCGTAGTTGGTTTAAGTTATTTTTAGCAGGAATTTATAAAACATTTTCTATCTTTCCGGCCTTAATAAGAGGTTTCATGCCTATTCCTCTTGGAGGATATTTTAATACTGCAGTAACAGATATAATGATTAATGAAGAAGGTATCGTAGAAGAAGTTTTATATGCAAAAAAACATGCTGCGGATCATTTTGCATTTAATAAAGTAAAAGAATTTTCTTTAAGTTGATAAAAGCTGGGAATTGAACCCCAGCTTTTAGTTACATATAAATTATATCTGACATATTATATATAAGATATATTGATACAAATAAAAATACATGCCCTATTACTTCATCAGCAACATCACTTTTTGCATCTGGGTCTATAAATTTTAATCTTTGGGCCCAACTTAAAATAACTTGAGCAAAAGAAAGTAAAAATCCGTTTACAAAAAATATCCAGCAAGATTGAGGTCCGTTTTCTCTAAATAATATCCAAATTCCAATTATTACTATTGGCAAAATAAATGTTCCTATGATTCTTACAATTGGCAAAGCCTTTTCTCCTAAATCATATCTTGTAACAAGTGAATTTGGTGAAAATATAGTTAGGAAACCATAGTAAGATATGCCTAATAAATTAATTAAAAATAAAATTAGATTTAAAGTACCTCCAAAATTTTCAACCATAATTACTCCTTTTAAAATTATTATAGATAAATTTTATCAGATAAACCATAAATTATAATTAAGTTTAGTACTAGAACTACTGCTGATACAATTGGTTGTTCTATTGTCGAATTAACCTTATCCCTTCCAAAAAGGAAAGCTATTTTAAAATGAAAACAAAAATTGTAGACAGTTGCCATAGCAAAGACAATAACATTAATTATAAAGAAAGGCCAAGTGCCTTCGGGTCCAGTAAATAAAATATAAAGACCAACAAAGAAAAAAGCAGTAACCCAAAAAATTCCAAAATTTGCTGCAGGTGCAGCACTTGAATCTGTGTTATATTTTGCGAATTCTTTTTCTTTATTAAATAAAAATGTAAATGAATAATAACCAGCTAACGCAATATTAATTATGTATAAAATTAAATAAAAAATACCATTAAAACTTTCAACCATAAAAGCCTCCTATAAAAATTATTTATATATATATATTTGTTTTTTAAGATTCTGTGACAATAGTTACGATATTTGGCTGGTATTTTAAAAAAAATTTAGTTAAAAAAAAATATATGAATTCTGAAAGAAAATTAGCAACTATTCTTGCTACCGATTGTGTTAATTTTAGTAAACATATGGAGGAGAACGAAGAACTTACACTCACCAATCTTAATGATTGCAGAAAAATCATTGATGAAGTTATAGCTGAATTTGGTGGTAAAATTTTTTCAACTGCTGGTGATTCTGTTGTTGCTGAATTCTCTAGTCCTGTACAATGCGTTAAAGCTGCAATTAAATTTCAGGATAAATTATATGAAAGAAACGAACATTCTTTAACTAAGTTACAATTAAGCTGGAGAGTTGGTATTCATGTTGATGATGTGATTGTAGAAAATAAAAATATAATGGGTTCAGGTGTAAATGTTGCTGCAAGACTAGAAAGTCAAAGTGAACCAGGTAAAATCCTCGTGTCAAAAATTGTCAAAGATCAAGTTGATAAAAGAATTGATTATTCAATAGAAGCTGATGGCACAAGGAAACTAAAAAATATAAGTGATGAATTCGAGGTTTTCAAAGTAAAAGGTTTAAGAATTGATGAAGATGATTTCTTCTCTGAAGAAGTTAATGAGGAGAAGAATGAAGATGAAAATAAACAAGATGATAATGTAATTGTTTCACGAAATTCTTCTCAACCGAAAATAGCTATACTCACATTT
This sequence comes from uncultured Alphaproteobacteria bacterium, assembly GCA_902575375.1. GTDB lineage: Bacteria > Pseudomonadota > Alphaproteobacteria > HIMB59 > CACPNW01. The sequence goes on along the minus strand of CACGRD010000003.1, from coordinate 22,679 downwards.
AAGAATGTTAGCAAAAATGATGACAGTGAATTTTTGGTAGAAGCTATTACAGGTGATTTAATTATAGAGTTTTCCAGAATGAAAGAATTTGATGTTGTATCAAAAAAGACATGTGACGATCATGATAAAAGTAATGAAGATGCACTTACATTTGCGAAAAAACATAAAATAGATTTTTTAGTTGGTGGAAATATTAGATCAGCTGGTAATAGATTAAGAGTAGCGGTAGATTTAACTAATGCAAAAGATGGTTCTATTATATGGGGAGATCGATATGATAGAGTTCTTGAGGACATTTTTGATATTCAAGATGAAATTGTACAAAAGATATCAAAAGAATTATTAGGTAATATAGAAATTACAAATTTACAAAATATCAAAAGAAAACCCACTGAAAATTTAAATTCTTATGAAAATTTAGTTATTGGAAGATATCATTGGCTTAGACAATCGTCAGCAAAAGAACATAATGATAAAGCTTTATTTCACTTTGATAAAGCTCTCGAACAAGATGAAACTAATGCAAGAGCGCACTCACTTAAAGCTTGTACAATTGGTGGTGGCCTAGGTAAACAATATTATGAAGATAATGATAAAATGATGAAAATGATTTTTCACCATATTGAAAAAAGTTTAGAGCACGATGAGAACGATTATGAAGTAAGAAGAATTAGCTCAGCTATTTCCTTAATGCAAAAAAAATATGAAGAATCAGAAGAACACGGAAAGATTGCGTACTCTATGAATCCAAATGATCCAAGAGTCCTAGCAGTTTATGGAGAAATATTAGTAAGAAATAAAAAAATTGATCAAGGTTTAGAATTACTTCATAAAGCGCTTGAATTAGACCCTATTCCTGCCGGCCAAAAAACATCAGATAACAGATATAGAGATCTTGTATTAGGATATTTTTGTAAAAAAGATTATGATGTTTGCATAACTCAAGCTCAAAAAATTAAAGAGTTGGAGCCACGATCTTGGATATTCCTTTTATTTTCATTAAAAGAAAAGGATAATCAAATTAATTTAAAAGAAAATAAATATTTTGTTAACAAATATGATGATTATTCAAAATTAGATTGGAAAGAGACAATTAAAGGTTTTCATCTACCAGATGAAGAAATGAATAAAAGTTTAGAAAATTTTACAACTCAAGTTATTAATTAATCTCTATTTTTTCTGTCTGTAAAAGCACTTGCTAATATACCGGCTGGTAAAGCAACGGCTCCTATTCCAAACAATGCAGTGCATACTGCTGCAAATCTACCTAAAAATGTAATAGGAGTATAATCACCATAACCCGTTGATAGTAAAGCTGCAGAACTTACCCATAAAGATCTTGGAATGGATCCAAAAGCTTCAGGTTGCAAATCCCCTTCTACAACATAAAGTAACGTTGCAGATAATAACATTAAACTTAAAGTAATCAAAAGTGAGAATATTAATTCATGCCTTCTGTCATATATCGCATGAAGTATAAAATCTACTGACTCACTAAAACGTCCAAAACGAAGTATGCTAAAAATCCTTATAGCTCTTAACAAACGTACTAAGAAACCTTCATTAATACCAATTAAAAATAATGGAATAAGTGCAATTGCATCAATTAGAGCAGGTACAGTAAAAATATACTTTATCTTGCCATTTAAACCTTTAAATTTATCAATTTGATCTACGGCAATTAATCTGCAAATATACTCAATTAAAAATACTATACCAAAAAAAAGTTTTGCTGAGTCAAAGAGTTGATTATATTGCTCATAAATCAATTTTTCTGACTCAATAACAACAAAAACACAGTTTAATATAATGAGAAAGAATATAATTTTTTCAATAAGTGTAAAATCCTTCTCTTCAAGACCAAAATGTAAGTGTTCGAATAAATACTTTGAAAATGAATTCATTTTTATATAAATTCTTTATAGCAAAAATTACAAAATGAAAATTAACATTTTTTACCTACTATCTAAGATTAGTATAATTTTAATCAGCTTATTATGTATTTTATCTATTCTGTTATTTTATAATAATGCAGTTACTTTAAATTCTTTATACATACTCATTTCTGTATTCATTATTGGTTCTGTAATACGGCTGAACAAATTAAAGAAATTTACACGAGTATTATTTACTATCATTATACTACCCATTTTATCATATCTAATGGTAAATTTTTCCTATGATATAGTTATTCAAAAGGAATTTTTTTTAATTAATGAAACTATAAGTAACCTTACAGATAAAATCTTACTAATAACTTTATATTTTATTCCATCAATATTCATAATGATGTTTTATAAATACGAAATATTATCACTAAATGATAAATCAGGAACAACAATACCTGAGATCATAACATTTCTTTTTCAGTTTTTATTATTTGCGATACCTGCATTTTTAGTTTTATCTTTTGTTTTTAATTTAGAACTTACAAGTATACTTGCTGCAGGTGGTATAGTTTTTGCTGCAATTGCCCTTTCTCTACAATCAAGCTTATCAGATTTAATTAAAGGAATTTTTGTAAATATTGAGAGACCATTTACAATAAATGATTGGATTACTGTTGATGACAAAACAGGTTATGTAGAAAATATTACCTGGAGAAGTACAAGAATAAGAACATTTCAGAATACTGAAGTAATTATTCCTAATGAAATCGTTGCAGATTCAATTTTAACTAATTGGAGCAAGCAAGATAAAGAGAAAATGAGCGAGGGATTCCATATTTTTAATAAATTATATTTTCACCCATCTCATGATCCAGAAAATATTTCAAAATTGCTTTATAATGCTCTTAAAAAAGCAAAACCTGTTGATGGTAGAGAGCAATTAAATTTACAGTGGGTTCGCTTTATTGGTGCTAATGAGTTTGGATTAGAATTTGTTGTTGCTTTTGATTGCACAAAAAGAATTTTAAAAAATTCGATGCAAGATAGTGTCATGATGGAAATTCATAAAACTTTAAGACATGCAGGTGTTCAAATGTCTGCTGGAAAACTTTATGGAAAACTTGAAGAAGATACAGGACTGCATGCTCTTGATATACACAGAAGTCGAGAAGATTTTGAAAAAAGTCAGGTTAGTGAATTTAATCCTTATAACGAGTCAGTAAAAAATAGGGTCCTACTGCAAAAAATTCCTATTTTTATGTCTTTAAATTCTGAAGATTTAGATGAAATTGCTGAAAATGCAGAAAGACTCCATTTTGAAAAAGACGATTACATTATTAAACAAAATGATTCTGGAGATTCTCTTTACGTTATAAACGACGGGGTAGTATCTGTGTACTTAGATAATGAAAATAAAGATAAAGTATTTTTAGCCAAACTTGGTGTTGGAGATTTCGTTGGTGAAGGAAGTCTTCTTACTGGTGAACCAAGATCTGCTAATGTGATAGCAGAAACTCCTTGTATAGTAATAAAAGTTAGCAAAGATATTATAAAAGATATATTTTCTAAAAATCCTAATGTGTATGATTATGTTGCAAATATATTAGCACAAAGAAAGTTAAAACTTGATAAGAAAAAAAATGAAAGTCAACTAACTAAAGATGAAAATAAAAATCTTGTTAATGATATTAAGAATGCAATAATAAATTTTTTAAAATAAAATAATCTCCCCTATTCATCTTCAATTTCTTTACTAAAATCTTCTTGTAGTTTTTTTAATTCTTTCATTGCAGCTTTCATATTGGAACTATCAAATATTTGAATATCTACGTGCTTACCTTTTTTCGAATATGATTTTTTTGTTTTACTATTACTTTTATTTTTAAAACTAATTACCTTGTAAGTTTTAACAGGTCTCACAAAACCCTTAGGTGTTATTTCTTTGTACTCTTCACAATTAATTTGATTCTTAATTAAATTATAAGTTGTATCAGAAATAATAATTTCATTTTCAGGAGCAATGGATTGTAATCTAGATGCTAGATTTACAGAGGAACCTATCGCTGTATAATCACTCATTACACTAGATCCGAAATCACCAACATTTGCAAAACCTGAAGAGATGCCATACCTTACCTTCAATCCATCTTTAACACCCTGTCTAATCCAGAAAGATTGCAGTTCATTAACTCGTTCTTTCATTTCCAAAGCCATATTTATACAATTAATTGCATCATTCTCATCTCCTAGTGTTTCAGGAGCGCCATGAAAGGAAAGTATTGCATCACCAATAAATTTATCAATTGTAGCATTTGAATTTATTGCAATTAAACTCATTTCACTAAGATAATTATTTAAGATAAGAGCAAGTTTTTCTGCTTCTAATGAATCAGATAAATCAGTAAAATTTACAATATCAGAGAAAAATATTGTTAAATTTTTTCTGACATAACTTTCTTTTGTTTTTTTACCTGACTCTTCTTCATCAAAAATAGATTTATATACTTGAGGTGAAAGATATTTTGATAACCTATTAGCAATATTTTCTAATCTTTTAGTTTTTTCTTCTATCAACTCTCTATCTTTTAATTTTTGATCAAGTAATTCTTCCTTCTCTCTTCGAAGATTATATTCGTCTGTTCGATCAACAAATTGCCCTTGAATACCATTTAAAAAAGGAAAATCTTTGTTTTCAGTATAAGCGGAAAGTAAAGAGTAAACTTTAATTTCATCTCCAATTTTGATTTCTATTTTTGGAATAATAACAGAACCTTTTTTTTCTAAATTTTGTTGAAAATTTTTAATATATTCATCTCCAACACCAAGTTGTTCTAAAATACTAGTAAAAGGTATGTTATTTACAGTTTTGAGAATTGGAAAAAATTTTTTAAAGTTTTTATTAACCCGCAAAACTTCTAAATTTCGATTGGCAAAATAAGCTGCTGTGACAGCATTAGAGAAATTAAAAAAACTTAAATCTATGACAGTTTTTTCATCAAAAAACTTATCCAGATTCATTTTTATTTAATTATGGGTGATGTTTAGTAATTCCGCTAATATAATCCATTATTGCTATGACTAAGCCTGATAAAATAAATACGGCATGAATAAATATCATTAAATATATTTCTTCTGATGTTTTCGAACCTACATCAATAAAAGCTTCTAGCAAACCGATACTTGAAATAGCTACTATTGAGGCAATAAGTTTTAATTTTAAACCTGAAAAATCGAGTTTACCCATCCACTCTGGTTTATCTTCAGATTGATTTGCGATATCTATTTTAGACACGAAATTCTCGTATCCAGCAAAAATTACCATTAAAACTAAATTTCCAACAAGAGCTAAGTCAACAATATGCAAAACAAATACAAGAAGTTCATTTAAGGTTAATTCATTTAAGTGTGTAATTTCATAAATGAATAATGCAATAACTTTGTATGTAATAACTAGTAGAGTAAGACATAGCGCAACGTAAACAGGAGCTAAAGCCCATCTGCTCGAAAACATTGCTCTTTCTAGTAATCCTTCAAACAATCTACGCATTCAATATAAGTAATTTTTAAATAATATTTGTCAATTAAATTTTACTACTTGCCCCATTTATAAGTAAGTAAATCGTATCTTTTAGCAAAATTTAATAATAAATTTTTTGTATCTTGATCTAAAGGTTTAATTGGATCTCTGCAGAAATCTGATTTAATAACTCCACCCTCTTTCATTACTGTTTTCGTAGCTCTGAAACCACATTGTCTATTTTCAAAATTTATTAAAGGCAGAATATTATTATACACTTCTTCAGCTTTATCTTTTTCATTATTCCAAAAATGATCAATTACAGGAGCAATTTTTTCTGGAAGTAATGCTGAACTCATACTACCAGAAATTCCAGCTTCTAAATCTGCATACAGAGTAATACTTTCTTCTCCATCGAAAGGAGCATCTAATCTTTCACCACAATTATTAATTAGTGCTTTTATTTTTGACGCAGCTTGAGCACTTTCAATTTTAAAACATGTTAAATTCTCAATCTCATTTATCATTTTTGTCAGTAATGGAACTGAAAGATCAATTCCAGATAAAGGCGCATCTTGTATCATAATTGGTATTCCCACTTTAGAAATTTCATTAAATTGTTCAAATATTTGATCTGGATTACCCTTTAACAATGCACCATGATAAGGAGGCATCATCATTATAATATCCGCACCTAATGATTTTGATAACTCTGCTCTAGGGCGAACAATATCAGTTGCAAAATGACTTACTGTAACTATCGTTTTGACTCTACCATCAATTTTTTTCATGCACAGTTTTGTTAATTTCTCTCTTTCATCATCTGAGAGTAAAAATTGTTCAGAGTAATTAGCAAGAATGCATATTCCTTGAACTTTCTGATCTACCATACAGTCCAGGACCCTTTCCATTCCATCGTAATCAACTTCTCCATTGTCATGAAAAGGTGTAGGTGCCACAGGCCACATTCCGAAATATTTATATTTTGAAATCATTTTATTTAATTAGTTTTTAAGCGGAATTGATGTTTTTGCTATATCTTTCTTTAAATAATTTTCTCTATCTGTGATTATAAGTACTGATATAAATACTAAAATTGCTCCAATCCATGTAAAAAAATCTGGTAAAGAGCCAAAAATAACAAAACCTAAAAATGATGCAAAAACTAATTGGGTAAACCATACTGGCTGAATGATTGATAAATCTGATAATTTATAAGCGTTATTTATACAAAGATGTAAAACAGTACCCACAATTGCAGCAAGAAGAGTATAAATTAGCGATATAAAAGATGGGTTATTCCAATAAATAATAGCTAAAGGTAAAGTAAACAAAGTTACAAAAGTATATTGAAATGTAAGAATTGTCATAGCAGAGTCATTTTTTGACATGAATTTAGTAATAATAATAACACAAGACCATAATAGAGCTGATGCTAAAACCATATATACGCCAATATTAATTTCTATAAATCCAGGACGTAAAATAATTAATGTTCCTATGAAACCTAATATTAATGAAAAAGTACGTATTAAATAAATTCTTTCACCTAAAAAAATTACACTTAGTATTACTACAAGAATTGGACTTAGAAAACCGATAGCTTTAATTTGCTCTAGAGGAATATATGTTAATGCTGCAAATCCAAAAATCATCATTGGGACATTAATAATACATCGTAAAATATGTAGTTTGAAATTAATTGTATTATAAATTTTAAAGCTTGATTGAATAATAATAGGTGTAATTAATAATAATCCAAAAAAAAATCTCAAAAAACCTATTGTAAAAACATTAGAGTCTTCTTGTGCTAATTTTAAAAATACTGACATCAAAACTGCACAAAATGAAGCAATTAAAGCTAATATTATAGCTTTAAAATTTTTAGACATTAATATTTTTTAAACAAAAGGTATTTCGCAAATTTCACCGGTATGTAAATTATTATCAATGACTATATTAAATTCATTTTTTTTCATAAAATATGGATTAAATATCATTGCTATTCCAATTACCTTTTTAAATGTTGGTGAATAACAAGCGGATCTAATTTCTCCTATAATTTTATTATCAATTGTTAAATTAATTGCATATCTTAAATTGATTTTATCAGCATTTATTTTTACACCCATTAATTTTTTTTTAATTCCAGAATTCTTTATTTGTATTAATTTTTCTTTACCTAAGAAGTTAATATCATTGTCTAATTTAACGAACTTATCCATACCACATTCCAAAGGATTATCATTTATATCCATGTCATTTCCATAAGATAGCAAGCCACTTTCAATTCTTTCAATTAAATGTGGGCATCCTGGTTTGACGTTAAATTCTTTACCTTCTTCAAAAAATAAGTCATACAATTCTAAACCAGATTGAGAGTCCTCAACATAAATTTCGACACCACCCTGTTTCGACCAACCTGATCTAGCAATTAAATGTTTAGAATTATTAAAATTAAAATATTTAAAATTGTAAAATTTTAAATCTAAAATCTCTTTACCAAAAATTTTCTCTAACAAATTAAAAGCTTTAGGACCTTGTACAGCCATAATATTTACATCAGGCTCAGAAATAGAAACTTCAAATTTTTTTCCTATTGCAAGACCTTTGGCAAATAACATTACATCTGAATCAGCAATTGATATCCACCACTTTTCTTGGTTAAATTTCAAAATCACGGGATCATTTATCATTCCACCATTTTCATCAATTATGGGACAGTAGTAACATTTACCATCTTTAGCTTCACTTAAATCCCTACAAGTCATCAATTGAACTAATTGATAGGCATCCTTACCCTTAATTTCTATTTGTCTCTCGGCAGCTACATCCCATATTTGAACATGATTTTTTAAATGGTTATATGTTTCTTCAAGACTTCCCTCAAAACCTGCAGGAAGTAACATATGATTGTATATTGTATAAGAAGTAACGCCTTGGGTTTCAATTCTTGAAGAATAAATAGTACTTCTTAATCTTCTCGATTTGGCTACAAATTGATTTGGCATGGAAGACTCGTATAAATATTTGTATTAAATTAGTCTACATCTAAATAAATTAAATTTGATTTAATGAATCAAAGAAAATAATTGTAGGCAAAGTAAAAAGACAATACAACCAATACTATAGCTACCCAAATAGATAAATTAGTAAAAAAAGTTTTTAAATTATTATTCGAGCTTAAGAAAGATGGTAAAATCAATAAAAGAACCCCAATCATGTAGATAATTGGAACTAGCTTATCCATTTATTAATATTTTTCCTTATCGATTAATTCACTAACTAGTAAGTTTCCAAAACCTTTTTTTGAAGCTTGTTTGTAAAATGATTTTGCCATTTTAGAAAGTTTATTGGCATTTGGTAAATCTGAAACAAGGTCATTAATATAATTCAAATCTTTATATGTATTATCTACAGAAAAAACATATCCCTTGTAATTACCTTTTATAGCTTTATCTGCAATTCTATCTAAAGCTCCTGAATTTCCAGAACCCAATCTAGCAACATCACATAAGAGCTTAATATTAATGTCTAGTTTTTTTGCAGATTTAAAAAATTCTATTACACTAGTAGTAGTCATTAATGATAAAAAGTTAGACAATAATTTTGCAGAAGATGCCTTAGATACATCACCAAAATTAAAGACAGACTTACAGAAAGCATTAAGGTACTTTTTACATTTTAAAAAATTTCTTTTCTTACCTCCATAAATACCGCCTAGTATACCTTGTTCACTTTGAACTGGGCCTCCCATAACTCCACAAAAATTATAATCGATATTTTTAGATTTAAAAATTTTATTCATTTGTGATGCACCTTTTTTATCATGTGTGGTAAGATCAATAATAATTGTTTTTTTATTTATGAAATTCTTAATTTCGTTAGCCACCTTAAGTGCAATCGGGGTATTAGTTACACAAAGCATTAAACAATTTAAATTATTATTTTTTAATTCTTTATAAGATTTTAATTCTATTGCTCCTAATTTTACTAATTTATTTATTGGTTTTCTATTTTTATGAGCAAAAATAAAAACATTGTGTTTTTTTAATAAGTTTTTAACCATTCCATAACCCATATATCCAACACCAATAAAGACCACTTTAGTCATTAAAATAACTATAAATAAAATATCTAATTTTTAAAGATTTTTATATTAAATTGATTTTTTGGATGCACGAAACGAAACTAATGTAACAACTATCAAAAGTGGAATACAAAGTATATTTAGTATTTGCCAATTAGAATAATATAGAAGAAAACCAGCAGATAAAGCTCCTATGCCTTGTGTAGAAAAAACAATAAAATCATTTAAACCTTGTGCGGTAAACTTATCTTTTTCTTCGTAAGAAACAACTAACAAACTAGATCCAGAAACAAATAAAAAATTCCAACCTATGCCAAGTAATATCAAACCCATCAAATATGAATAGTAAAAATCAAATGATGTATTAATAATTATACTAATAAATAAAATAATCACACCAGAATAAATTATATTAGTATTTCCAAATTTTTTTACAAGATCTCCAGAAAATAATGAAGGCAGGAACATTCCTATAACATGAAATTGTATAACTATACTTGTTTGAAATAAGGTAAAATTGTTCACTAAATGCATATGTAATGGTGTTGCCGTCATGATAATTGCCATTGTAAAATATCCAAATCCTGCGCTAATAATAGATTGTAGAATTTTTATATTTTTTAATAGAGAGACAATAGTTTTGTACTGAAATTTACTTTTATTTTTAATATTTACATTATCCTCATAAAATAAAAGAATAAAAATTGGAATTGTAGCTGTTATAGATAAAAATATATAGCTGCCAAGGAACAAGTAATCTGGGAAATAATCTTTAAAGTATTCAGAAAAATTAGTAGACAATAAAGCAGATATAATCCCTAACAATAAAATTATAGATATAGACCTTGGTATATTTTCCTTAGAAACTGACTCTGATGCCGCAAACCTATATTGATTAGAAAATGCTTGAGAAGATCCAATTAAAAAGTTTCCTACAGCAAAAATAATAAAGTCCTGATTATATATTGATAATGAACATAATAATAATGCGAAAGTACTTAGAAAAGAAGAAAAAATAAAACCTTTTTTCCTGCCCCAAATACTCATTAATTTTGATGCAATTGGTGCAGACAATGCTATACCAATAATCATTAAAGTCATTGGCAAAGTTGCTAATGAGTTTTTTAACATTATTTTAGAAGTTATAATTCCCCCTAATAGAACAACAATCATTGGTGGAAAAGCTGAAATCATAGAGGATAGGCAAATAACGATAAAATTTTTGTTAAACATATTTAAATTGAATTATATTTCGTTATATTAATTTTAATATAAGTCACTCTTTTGTTTTCAATTTTATATTTTTATTATTTAATAGATCAATCATAACTATTACGATAGAAATAATAATGGTTTCAAGTCATGATTTTCTAAAAGATAAAAGAAATAATAATATAAAAATTTATATAAATGGTAAATTTTATAAAAGAAAAGATGCTAAGATATCAGTTTTTGATTCATCAGTTCTTCTTGGAGATGGAGTCTGGGACTCATTAAGGTATCATAATAATAATTTTGTTTTTCTTAAGGATCATTTAAATAGATTGTATAAAGACGCTAAACTAATTGACCTAAAAATTCATTTATCACGTCAAAAACTTACTGAAGCCTTAAAGAAGACAATTAAGATTAATAAAATGAAAACAGATGTTCATTTAAGAATAATTATTTCTAGAGGAATTAAATCTACTCCTTATCAATCTCCAAGAGTAACAATTTCTAACCCAACAGTGATAATTATTCCAGAATATAAAAAGCCTGATACAAAAACTTATAAAAAGGGATTAAAATTAGTTACAGTAAATACAATAAGAGGTCCTATTAATGTTCAAAATCCACAAATAAATTCACTTAGTAAGCTAAATTGTATTCTAGCTTGTATTGAGGCTAATAAAAAAAATGCAGATGAGGCTCTAATGTTTGATATTAATGGAAATATAGCAACAAATAATAGTACGCATTTCTTCTTTGTAAAAGATAACACGGTTTTTACCTCAACTGGTAAATATTGTGTAACAGGTATTACTAGAAAAAAAATTATAGAATTATGTAAAAAAAATAAAATCAAAGTAAAAGAAAAGAACTTTAAGTTAAAAGAAGTATTAAATGCTGATGAAGCATTTGTAACTGGTTCATTTGCAGGTATTGTACCCGTTAATGCAATAAATAAAAGAAAATTCTCTCTAGAAAATAATCCAGTAACAATAAAATTATCAAATTTTTATAATAATTTATTTTAAATGCTTAATATATTTATGTGGTCAGGTCCTAGAAATATCAGTACTGCATTAATGAGATCATTTGGTAATAGGACTGATACAAAAGTTTATGATGAGCCTTTTTATGCATATTACCTAAAACATACTAATTTGAATCATCCTATGAAAGAAGAAATTATAAATACTTATCCATTTGAAGAAAAAGAAATTATAAATTTAATTACAAAAAATGATGATAATTATAAAATATTTTATCAAAAACATATGACTCATCACATTTTAGATGAAACAAATTTAGAGTGGATAAATAAAGGCTTAAATTGTTTTTTAATTCGTGATCCAGCAAAAGTAATTGTTTCATACATAAAAAAAAATACTTTAAGATCAATAAAAGATGTTGGATTTGAAAAACTTTATCAAATTTTTAAATTATTAAATTCAAAAAAACCAATTGTAATTAATTCAGATTATTTATTGGAAAATCCAGAAAAATATTTAAAAATTTTATGTAAAAAATTAAATTTAAACTTTGAAGAAAAAATGCTCAATTGGCCAAAAGGTTATAGAGATACTGATGGAATTTGGTCTAAAGTTTGGTATCAGGATGTGATTTCAACATCAACATTTAATACTAATAGTAAAAAAGATTACAATGTGCCTAAAGATTTTATAAATATTTATAAAGAATGCCAAGAGATCTATGAAGAAATAAATGAATATTCAATTCAAATATGATCAAAGAAAATATTCAAGAAGCATCAAAAATTTTATTTGAACATAGGTTAAATAAAACAGGATTAAGTTCGTTAAAACATTTAGAACCAAAAACAATTAATGATGCTTATGAAATACAAGAAAATCTTAAACTCAGATATTTAGAATTAAATGATAATTTCTGTATTGGAAAAAAAGTTGGATGCACATCTTTAGCTGCTCAGAAACAGATGAATATAAAAGAGCCTTTCTATGGAAATCTATTTAACCGATACAGTTCAAAAAATATTAAATTATTAAATTCTAAAAATTTCTATGAACCATATGTTGAACCAGAAATTAGTTTCAGAATAAAAGATGATATAAATATTTCTAAAGCACCTTTCAAATTTAAAGACCTAGATTATTTATTAGATGGTTTATTTTGTTCAGTTGAAATAGTTGATTTTAGATTTAGAAAACCATTATCAGAGATTGGCGCCTTAAATGTAATATCAACTAATGGGGCCTCAGAATTTTGGATACGTGATGAAAATTTAATTAAAATTAAAGATGTAGATCTTAACAATTTTGAAGTAAGTTTATTAATAAATAACACAATTGTAGATACTGGAAATACAAAAAATGTATTGGATAATCCATTAAATGCAGTTCTTTGGCTGATAAACAATCTTGCAGAAAAAGGCGAGCCAATGCTTAAAGGTCAGTTTATTAGCTCTGGATCTTGCACTAAAGCATTTAGAATTTATCCTAAAAGTAAAATTAAAGCTGATTTTAATCAATTAGGTTCAATTGAATTTGAATATATTTAAGTTATTTAACTATCATGGATACAAAAGTTTTTTATAACAAATCATGCAGTATTTGTAGTTTTGAAATCAATCACTATAAAAAAACTAAGAATAATATTGAGTGGATAGACATAAATAATGTAAATGAATCAAAATTAGAAACAAATAAAAATGCAAAAGAACTTTTAAGACGTCTACATACAAAAAAAAATAATAAAGTTTTTTCAGGAGTTGATGCTTTTATTGAAATGTGGTTAGAGATACCAAAATACAGCTTTTTGGCAAAAATTATTAGAAAACCAATAATATATCAGATTTCTTGGGTTATTTATGAAGCTTTTGCATTAATTCTATTTTACAAAAACAAGAATCAACTAAATAAATTAGAAAGAATTTAAATGAATAGTTATTTTGAGTTATTAGAAAAAATTGTACTTTCAGTACTTATCGTTTGTACAATCATTGCTATTGGTATGGAAATACAAGGTATGATTGCAGTTTACAAAGTTACACTTGCGGACATTCTTTTGCTATTTATTTATATTGAAATTATTGGAATGATTAAAGAGTACTGGGTTTCGAAAATGATAAGAATGAGCTACCCTCTTTTCATTGCAATGACAGCTCTTGCCAGAATGATAATTATGCAAAGAAAAGATGTTGATCCATCTGCCTATGTGTATGAATCTGTAGCAATATTGATATTAGCTATCGCAATTGTAGTATTAAGAGTACGTCACATGGAAATTCTTAATAGGCGTTCTAAAAAATTACCTGACGATTAATCAATACTAAAATGTTTAAATCAAATATCAGCTTTGCTGAAAAGCAACTCCTATCTTATTTGCCTAAAACTGGAAAATATTATGAAGCAAATAGAAATTACAGTGAGAACAGATCTAATAATAATACTACATCTCTATTATCTCCCTTCATAAGATATAGGCTAATTTCTGAAGAACAAGTTTTGGGGGAAGTCTTAAAAAAATATGATCTTAGAGAATGTGAGAAATTTATCCAAGAAATTTATTGGAGAACTTATTGGAAAGGCTGGCTTGAACATAGACCTTCAGTTTATTCTGATTATTTAGAGGATAAAAATAAATTAATTGAAGAATTTGGTAATAAAAAATTTTATTTAAATGCAATTACTGGAAATACAAACCTATCATTTTTTAATAATTGGATAAATAATCTTAAAGAAAATGGATACTTACATAACCATGTAAGAATGTGGTTTGCTTCAATTTGGATTTTTACTCTTAATTTACCTTGGCAACTTGGAGCAGATTTTTTTATGCAGCATTTATTGGATGGCGATCCAGCATCTAATACTCTATCATGGAGATGGGTTGCTGGTATACAGACTAAAGGTAAAAATTATTTGGCAAGAAAAAGTAATATAGAAAAATATAGTAATATTGAAATATCAGATAATGAAATTTTAAATGAAAATGCAAATCCTTTAATTGAAGAAAAAATTTATAATGTAAATGAACTAAATTTAAATTCTGATTATAATCTTGAAGAGATAAAATATATTATAATACCAACTGATGAATTAAATATTCTAAAAGATTTAAATCATAAAAAAGTGAATGTTTTTACAGGTTTGCCACTAGAAGATTATAATGATCACAATTTCTCTGAAAAAATAATTAAACATATAAAAAGTATTTGTATTTCATGTTTCAGTGATGATGATTTTTATAAAAATATTAAAATTGATATTCAATTTGAAAGTTATTTTGAAAATTTAGATAAATGGATAGAAAAATTTCAAATTCAAGAAATATATTTACCCTATGTAACTAAGGGAAATTGGAAAAAAATTTATAAAAAAATAATTACAAAATACCCATCAATTAATTTTATAATTTTTAATAGAAAATATGATGTTAATAGTTGGATTTTTTCAAAAAAAGGTTATTTCAAATTTAAACAAAATATTCCAAATCTAATTACAAAAATTTAAATTATGAAAAATATACTTGAGATAAATAATGTAACTAAATTTTATAAAAATTCAGTTAAAGCATTAGAAAATGTAAATCTTAATATTAAAGAAGGAGAAATATTTGCTCTACTTGGACCAAATGGTGCAGGAAAATCAACTTTGATAAACTCAATTTGTGGAATTGTAAATTTTAATACAGGAACAATAAAAATAAATAATATGGATATTGTTAAAAATTATCGAACTACTAGAAAAATGACAGGTATTGTTCCTCAAGAATTAAATCTTGAATCTTTTGAAACCGTCTGGAACAATGTTAATTATTCTAGAGGTCTTTTTGGTAAGAAGCCTGATCATAATTATATAGAAAAGCTTTTAAAACAACTATCCTTATGGGACAAAAAAGATAATAAAATTAAAGAACTTTCAGGTGGAATGAAAAGAAGGGTTCTGATAGCTAAAGCTTTATCTCACCAGCCTAAATTATTATTTTTAGATGAACCAACAGCTAGTGTGGATGTTGAATTACGCAAAGACATGTGGGATGTTGTTAAAAAATTAAATGAAAATGGAGTAACAATTATTTTAACAACACATTATATTGAAGAAGCTGAAGAGTTAAGTGATAGAGTGGCAGTTATAAACGATGGTAAAATAATTTTAGTCGATGAAAAAGATAAATTAATTAAAAAACTTGGAGAAAAAACTATTAAAATTGAATTATTTGAACCTATAGAAAAAATAAATGGTAATTTATCAAAATATAATTTTACTTTAGATCAAACAAATAAAATTATCTCACATACTTATAATTTAAACTCAAACACAACTGATATTACTGAACTATTAAATGATGTAAAAAAAGATGGTTATGAAATAAAAGATATTAATACTGAACAAAGTTCACTAGAAGAGATTTTCATTAAATTAATAAAGGAAAATAATAATGAATTGGTACGGAATTAAAGCAATATATATTCATGAAATGGAAAGGTTTAGAAGAACCTTATTTCAAAGTCTTGCCTCGCCAATAATTACAACTTCTCTTTACTTTGTAGTTTTTGGGTCTGCAATTGGTTCAAGAATTACAGAGATAGATGGAATAAATTATGGCTCTTATATCGTACCAGGAATGATTATGTTAACTATCTTAACCCAATCAATTTCAAATGCTTCTTTTGCTTTTTATTTTCCAAGATTTACAAATACTATCTATGAAATACTTGCTGCACCATTATCATCATTTGAGATAGTACTTGGTTTTGTAGGAGCAGCAGCATCCAAATCATTAATAATTGGATGTGTAATTATTCTAACAGCTAATTTTTTTGTAGATGTAAGAATAGATCACCCTCTTCTCATGATGTTTTTTTTAATTCTAACATCCATTACATTTGCTTTATTTGGTTTTATAATTGGAATGTACGCTGAAGGTTTTGAAGGATTGCAAATTATTCCAATTCTAATAATTACACCATTAGTTTTCTTAGGAGGGAGTTTTTATTCTATTAATATGCTTCCAGAATTTTGGCAGAAAATATCCTTACTTAATCCTGTTTTATATTTAATAAGTGGTTTCAGATATAGTTTTTACGAGGTTTCTGATGTATCACTATTCACAAGTACATTAACTATTTTGACAATTCTAATTGGATGCATAATATTTATTACTTATACATTTTCAAAAGGATATAGAATTAAAGATTAAATGATTGATAAAAAAATAAGTAATGAATTTCAAAATAATGGAGTTGTGTTACTGAAAAAAATTATTGATCAAAAATGGATTGAAGAATTAAGAAAAGGTATTGAGTATAATTTTCAAAACCCAAGTAAATATAAATGTGTTTATGAAGAATCAGATAATCAAGAGATATTTTATGATGATTATTGTAATTGGCAAAGAATAAAAGAGTATAAAAATTTTATTTTTAATTCTGATATTGCGAAAATTGCTGCTTCATTAATGCAATCTAATAAAGTAAATTTATTCCATGAGCATGTTTTAATAAAAGAAAAAGGATCAAAAAAAAGAACACCTTGGCATCAAGACCAGGGGTATTACTGTGTACAAGGAAGAGATAATGTAAGTATTTGGATACCACTTGATAAAATTGATATTAATTCGTCAATGGAATTCATACTAGGGTCACATAAATGGGATAAAATATTTTTACCTACAAAATTTAAAGGTAATGATTATGAGCATAAAGATAAAGAATTTGAAAAAATTCCAGATATTGAAAATAATAGAAAAGATTATGAAATTATATCCTATGAATGTGAATTAGGTGACGCCATAGCATTTAATTATGCAACAATTCATGCTGCATATGGTAATAATTCAAATAATAGAAGAAGAGCTTTTTCAGTTAGATTTACTGGTGATGATGCAAGATATATAAAGAGGAAAGGTGAAATGTCTCCTCCATTTCCAAATATTAATCTAAAAAATAATGAGGTTTTAGATAGTGAAACTTTTCCAGTCTTAATTTCTTCTTAAGAAATATATTAATGGTAGAGCTGTTGCATACATTATTAGGCTATAAATAGCAGCAGGTATCAAATAAACCGTACTTGCAAAGAAAGTATTAGCTACTACAATTGCTAAAGTTCCATTTTGTAGCCCCACTTCCATTAACCAACATCTGAAAGTTTCTTTAGATGCATTAAAAGATCTTGAGAGAAAATAAACAATTATCATCATTATCACATTGAGAAATAACATAACCAAACCGGCTTGAGCAAAATAACTAACAACATTTTCTCTTTGAGAAACAATCGCACCAAGAAGTACTAAAGCAAATAAGACAATAGAAATATTTTTAGCAATTTTCTCAAAACTGGATAAGAAGCCACTTAGTAAAACACCCAAAATTACGGGAATAGTTACAATTAAAAACATTTGAAAAGCGACGTTTAATAATGATTGACCTTCATTGAAGCCGCCATAACCCAGAAATGATAATGAAATAATTAAAATTACTGGAACAGTAATAACACAAAGAATGCTATTTATAGCTGTTAATGAAATAGATAAAGCGATGTTTCCTCTTGCATAAGATGTTAGAACATTACTTGTAACTCCTCCAGGAGCTGCTGCTAGGATCATCACTCCAATTGCAAGCTCAGGTGTTAATGGCCAAAAGAATACAATAATAAGTGCTACTATAGGTAAAATAATTACCTGAAAAAATAAACCTATTAAAAAATCTCGCGGTTTAAAAAAAACTCTAGTAAAATCTGAAAGTGATAATCCCAAACCAAGAGAAAACATAATAAATGCTAAAGATAGAGGTAAAATTACATCAGTTACAATTCCCATGTAAAAATAACTATCATTTGTTTACCGAAAAAAAAATATATTATTCTGAAAATTATGTCGAAAATTTTTCTAGCATTTCATTGGGAATTTTTGCAATTTTACCATTAAAAAAAACTGGAGTAATTAATATTTCCGAATCAACCAATAATTCTTCGTTCTTTTTGATTTGCTGATGAAACAATATTTTTACTTTAGAAATGTTTATAATTTTTGTAGTAATTTTTAAAATATCCTCAAAGTATGCTGGCTTTTTATAGTCTATCTTGCAATTCTTTACTACAAAATAGAATTTATATTTTTCTAGTATATTTCTGTGAGTGAAGCCTAAGTTATATAAGTAATCTGTTCTTCCTCTTTCAAGAAATTTTAGATAATTTGCATAATAAACTCTTTCAGAGGCATCGGTATCTTCGTAATAAACTTTAATTTCTGTATTCATAAAATTGATCAATAAATTGATTTAAATTGTCAGATATCTGAAAACCAATTCCATAATTTTCATTTAATTCTAGATAACCGTTAATAATTTGAAATGATGGATTTACTATTTTTGTTCTGAGTTCATTTTCATTAATATCATATTCTAAATATCCATCAGGGTTTAAAGCTGACATAATATGAGCTGAAGAAATTAAACCAATAGCTCCTCCCAAATAATGTAACCATATTTTATTTTTTTTAATATTTTTACCTAAATCTAAGATGTCAGTGATACCTCCATAACGTGCTAAATCTGGTTGTAAAAACTGTATTTGTGTATCATTATCTAAATCATAAAATTTTTTTAAATAAATTAGATTTTCACCAAATGCTAAATTTTTGTGTAATTTGTTTAATTGAACTATTTCAGATATTGAATGGTTTGCAGATATAGGTTCTTCTAACCACAAATAATTGAAATTTTTTAATTTACTAATATTTTCATGAACATTATCTAAGCTCCAAGCCTGGTTAACATCTAACATATATTTTTCATTAGATTCTATAGTTTCTTCAATAGAAGTTATCGCTTTAATGTCTTCTAAAATATTAAAACCAATTTTAACTTTAAATCTATCTATGCCCAAAAGACGGGCTTCTTGAATTCTTTCTAAGTGTTCATCTCTGTTTATCCCACTTGCATAAACTTTAATTTTATTTTTGGATTGATCATTAATTAATTTGTTTAATGGTTTTTTTTTAATTTTAGAAAAAAGATCCCATGCAGCACAATCGATGCCAGAAAAAATGTTTTCAAAAGCACCAAAGTCACCTGTTTGATTTTTAATTGAATTAAATTTTTCTGTTAAAAATTTTTTAACACTTGTGGGGTCTTCAAATTGAAAATTAATTAAAAAATCAATGAAATAGTCTTTTAAAATTTCAAATCTATATCTACCGCCGTGATTTGGAAAATTACACCATATTTCCCCTATCCCATTATTATTATTTTCATCATGAATTTCTATAACTAAAGAGGATCTAAATTTGATATTACCAAAAGAAGAAAGTACAGGATTTTTGTTTTTATATTTTAATAAATAAATTTTGATATTTGTTATTTTGATCATTTATTTTTAATAAAATTAAACATTGATGTCCAATCTAGATCTCCAAATTCTTTTTTTGAAGCATCATCATAAATTTTCTCTGCTGCCTTACCCATATTTAGATCTAAACTTTGCTCAGATGCAAATTGAATAGCAAGACGTAAATCTTTTAATGCTAAATTATTTTTAAAACCTGGGGATACATCGTCTTTAAAAACTTTAGCAGGATATGTCAAATTCATGTGTCCCTTCCCGGCTGCAGTTGTGAGCATTAATTCAATAGCCATTTTTTTGTCTATACCTGATTTATCAGCTAAATTTAAAGTTTCTGCTGTCAATATATTTAAGGCAATGGACATGTAGTTATTTATAATTTTCATTTTACTACCTGAGCCATTTTCACCACAATAAACTATATCGCTTCCCATAGTTTCTAATAAATTTTTTATATTCTTAAATTCATCTTTATTACCACCTACCATTATTAAAAGAGTACCATCAATTGCATTCTGTACTAATCTTGCAACAGGTGCATCAAACATTTTTATGTTATTTTTATTTAGCTCCTCATTAATAAAAATAGAATCATTAGGATTGATTGTACTCATATCAATTAATACAAAATTTTTATTATCTTGATAAATCAAACCATTTTTACCAAAACATACTTCTTTCACATTGTTTCCATTTGGCAACATAGTAATGATTATTTCAACATCTTGTGATAATTCTGATAAACTTTTTTTTTGGATACCTCCTAGTTTTTCTAAAGTATTAACTGACTCAGAATTAACAAAAGGATCATAAAAGGATAAACTATAACCTTTGTTAATAATATTAGAGGCCATCGGTAAACCCATTGTACCTATTCCAATAAATCCAATTTTTTTCATAACTATCTCCTTATTTATAAATCTAAAGTCGATTTAAGTTTTTCAACTCTCTCCAAACCTTGATTTTCTAACCATTTAATAAATTCAGTTTTTGATTGATTGCAAAATATATCAATTGAATCTTGCCATAAAGATCTTCCACATAAAAAACCAAGGCAATTAATGTTTAATTTCATTGAAATAGACATTGATTTATAAAAATTACTAAATTTCATTCCAGCACTCAAAAATACAAATGGCTTCATTGTTTTACCAAATGTATTCAATAATATTTCTTCACAATAACTAATTGTATTAACGTTATTATAATCATCTATAATACTTTCATTAAAAGGAAACTCGATTTTAATAATGCTAACATTATATTCTGGTTTAGAAAATTCAGAGTAAAAATATTTTATATATTCATGCTTTTTCTTATTATATTTTTCATTAGAGTTTTTGGTTAAAGGATCATTGTACAATAAGGGCTCAAATAAAAATGGTTTATTTAAATTTAAACACATTTTTCCTATTTTTTTTATTAAAATATTTTTTTTATTGTTTATTTCTTGAGGAGAGTCTGGATTATAATACATAAAAAATTTAATTGCCTTAAAATCATCTATTGTTTTATCTATTGATTTATTACTTGGTAGTTTAGTAATTCTTTCAACATTATCAATGTTATAAGCATCATCTTCATATGCAATAATTTTTGGTATATTTAAATTTTTAAACTTCTCATGTTTTTCATATGTATCAAAATCAAATAAAACAGCTGAAAGATTTGATCCTAATATTTCTATTATGTTTTTTTTAAAAAAAAAATAATCCTCGTCTTTAAAATTATTTTTTTTTTGATTTATAATTTCTTTTAGACTCGTTCCCTGGTCTATTGCTAATGCAAAAAACTTTTTATTAATTAAGACATCATTAATTAATTCTTTTTGATACATCACAAGTGAAAATAAGGAACTGATGAAGGCTCCAGCCATAATTTTCTCATTTCTTCACTAGAATTTAGTAAAGATATAGAAAATCCTCCACTATCTTGAGTTGTGATGTATTCATTAATTAAAGGTTTAAATATTTGAATATTATATTTTGATAAATATTCTTCTAAATCATTAAATATTATTAATAATTCCATTAAAGTTGTAGACCCTGATCCATTAACAAATGGTATAACTATATCACCCGATTTGTAATTAAAATCATCAAACATTTTATCTAACATAAATGAAATAATTTTTTTAGATGGTTGAATTTTTTGCCTACCATATCCAGACTCTCCATGAACACCCATTCCTATAAAAATTTCATCTTCTTTAATTGAGAAAATTTTTTCTCCAGTAATTGGAGATGTGCCAGGGCTTATTGCAACTGATAATGTTCTTGTATTATCAACAATTTGTTTTCCTAGACTTAGTAATTGTTTAATATCAGCACCTTTTTCAGATAAGGCTCCAAGTATTTTATAAACAAATGTTGTACCTGCCCCTCCTCTTCTTTGAGCTTCATTTCCTTTTGGTGCAGAAGCTATGTCATCATACATAATTAAACATTTAGCATTTATATTTTCATCTTCAGCCATTTCTATTGCCATTTCTCCATTCATTACATCACCAGAATGATTAGAAATTAATAATAAAATAGAAGAATGATCCTTAAAAATTTTAATTCCTTCAAATATTAAATCGCCTGAAGGAGCAGAAAAAATATCTCCAACAATATTAGCATCAAGCATACCTTCACCAATCCAACCAACGGCAA